>JAJQBV010000094.1 GCA_021203115.1 Clostridiales bacterium
GTCTTTTGGAGCTGTTAAATGACGGATACGAGATAGAGTATTTGCTGTTGGCGCAGTCATTGCCGCGGGATGAGACATGGGAGACGCTGACGGAGGCTGCGAGGGAAAACGGTACAACCGTGGTATACACAGAGGATGGAGACGCCCTTCGCTTGTCGGGCTGCGAGATGACCTGTCTGTATCCGTCGTCGGAGGATAGATCCGATGACAGCAACGCGCTCTCACAGGTATGGCTTTTTGAAAAGGAGGGGATGTCTGCGCTCTTTACCGGAGATATCGGGGAGAAGCAGGAGCAGCTGCTTCTTGAGAGAAATCTGTTCACTGATATTGTTGTCCTGAAAGCTGCCCACCACGGATCAAAGTATTCCTCCTGTGCAGAATTTCTGAAAGCGGCGTCGCCGGAATACGCCGTCATATCCTACGGGGAAGGAAACAGTTACGGACATCCGCATCAGGAAGCGCTGGAGCGGCTCGAAATGTCCGGTTGCGAGATTCTGCAGACGCAGGATAGCGGGCAGATTACGTTTTATGAGAAAGGCGGAGCATGGAAGGTTCGTCTGTTCTCAGAGGCGGAATAAATTTATTGAAGATTTGTCCGGAATGTTATAAACTGTCAGCAGAAGCGAAATGCCACAAGAAATTTTTCCCGATATAAGGTTAGTTGCCCATGAAAACGATTCTGGAAGATATCAAAACCGGACAATTTAAGCGGATTTACCTTCTCTACGGGGAGGAAACCTATCTTCTGCGCCAGTACAGAGACAGATTGAAAAATGCTCTCTCGAATCCGGAGAACACGATGAACACGTCTTTTTTTTCCGGAAAGGATATTGACCCGGCGAAGCTCATCGACCTGTCGGAGACGCTGCCGTTTTTTGCGGAGCGCCGGTGTATCTTTGTCGGGCAGAGCGGATTTTTTAAGAAATCCCCGGAGGCTCTGACCGCATATGTGGAGGAGATTCCGGAGACGACCTGTTTTGTTTTTACGGAAACGGAGGTTGACCGCCGGAGCAAGCTCTATAAGCAGGTGAAAAAATACGGCCGTGCGGCGGAGTTCCAGAGACAGCGGGAGGATGTGCTGATACAGTGGATTCTGGGCAGGTTGAAAAAAGAAGGGAAAAAAATCACGTGCCCGGTGATGGAGCAGTTCCTCGGCCGGACCGGGAATGATATGGAGCTGATCGACCGGGAATTGGAGAAGCTTCTCTCATACACGATGGATCGGGAGGTGATCGGAGCGGAGGATGTGGATGCGGTGTGCATCGCCCCCGTTTCGTCAAAGATTTTTGAAATGGTGGACGCGATTGCCGGGAAGCAGCAAAAGCGGGCGCTGGAGCTCTACAATGATCTTCTGACGCTGAAGGAGTCGCCCATGCGGATTCTCTTTCTTGTGACGCGCCAGTTTCAGAATCTGATGCAGTTAAAAGAGCTGACCGAAAAGGGATATGACTATAAATATATGGCGGAGAAGGTCGGCGTGCCGGAGTTTGCCGTCCGCAAGTATATCGGCCAGGCGCGGAAGTTCACAGCCGCGCAGCTTCTGGAGGCCGTGCGAAGCGGCGTGCAGGCGGAGGAGGACATTAAGACCGGACAGATCGCGGAGCGGCTGGCAGTGGAACTGTTCCTGATCCGCTACAGCGCGTGACGGGATCTGACTTTGAAGCATATTTATTACGACACAAAAACACCCCGCAGGATGACGGTCTGCGGGGTGCTGTATACTCTGATAAAAAGGGCTGCTACGCGATGCCGTTTACCAGCTTTGCCAGCCGGGAAACCTTCCGGGCTGCATTGTTCTTATGGTAAACGCCCTTGGAAGCCGCTTTGTTGATGCTGGAGGTCGCGGCGGTCAATGCTGCCTCGGCTGCCTCCTTATCATTCGCTGCTACGGCTGCCTCTACCTTTTTGATCGAAGTCTTTACCGCGGAGCGGATGGATTTGTTGCGGTCTGTACGGGTCTGAGCAACCAGAATCCTTTTTTTCGCTGATTTAATGTTAGCCAATCTGTACACCTCCCCTGCAAGAGAATTTATGATAGTTTCATTAAAGCCGGACACGGACGTTCTAATGCAAACATACAAAAATATTCTAATGCAAGTGCCATGAATTGTCAATAGAAATTCGCGGAATTTTTCTTATAATTTTTCCCGTTCAGAGAAAACTATCCATGACTGTTTTGCAGATTTTAAGGAGTGAACGGGAATGTTTGAGGTGAGGACTGATCTGGCGGTGGAGGAAAACGAGCGGGTGAGAAAGCAGCGGCAGCCGTCCCGCGGGGTCTCCGTCAGCGAGGAGAAATACGAGGAGGGCGATGTCCGCATTACAACGGTGCGCATTGAGACCGAGAATGCGGTCCGGGTTATGGGAAAGCCGAAGGGGACATACATTACGCTGGAGGCTTCCTGCATGGCCGAAGAGAGCGCGGATTATCATCGAAACATTTCGGAATATCTCGCCGCGCAGATCCGCCGCCTGATTCCGGAGGGGAAAAGGCCGGAGACCATTCTGGTGGCGGGTCTCGGGAACCGCAGTGTGACGCCGGATGCTCTGGGACCCCGCGTGGCGGACAATCTGAACATCACCCGCCATATATTAAGAGAGTACGGAAGTATGGCGTATGGGGCGGGAAGGGTGGAACCGGTCTGCGCGATCGTCCCCGGCGTTATGGCACAGACCGGGATGGAGACCCGGGAGATTTTGTCGGGCGTGATCCGCGAGGTGCGGCCGGATTACCTGATCGCGATCGACGCGCTCGCGGCACGCAGCCTGAAAAGGCTTTGCCGGACTATCCAGATCACGGATACGGGGATCCGCCCCGGTTCAGGGGTCGGCAACCACCGCCACAGCCTCACGGAAAAGGTGCTTGGCGTGCCGGTGATCGCTATCGGGATCCCGACTGTGGTGGAGGCGGCCACGATCGTGCAGGATTCCATGTCGGAGTTTCTGGAGGAAATTTCCCGAATCGATCCGATGTCCTCCCTGCTGTCCTCGTGGAAAAAGCTGGACGATGTTGAGCACGGAACGCTGGTTCGGGAGCTGATGCCGCCGCGGCTCAATCAGATGTTCGTCACCTCCAAGGATATTGACGCACAGATCAAACAGATGAGCTATACCGTCTCCGAGGGCATTAATCTGGCATTTTTCCGGTCATAAAATCACCGCATTCTCATAGACTGAATATGGGGCGTTTCAGGTTTTATGATGCGAGTGACGAGACAAAGGCTGAGAAGAGAGCGGCGCAGGCGGCAGACGGTCATCCTCCTGTGGGGTGCGATGGCCGTTTTTGTGTGTATGCTTTTTTCGTTGGCTGTGAAAAACGGAAATATGACGCGGAATGTAAGCTGTGCGGTTTGCAGTCTGATGCTTCGGCAGATCTCGCCGAATCTGGCGGAAAATCTGCCGTCGGAATATTATGAGGATTCGGAGGAGAATTATTATGAAACCCGCACGGAAAGTACCCTGAGCTATGAAACCGTTCTTGCACAGGACGCGGAGGATGTGTCCGATGCAGAGAGCGGGGAGGATGACGGGGCGGCGGACTCGACGGAAGAAAACAGTACGCCGACGGAAGAAGAGACTTCCACGGAGGAAGCATCTGCCGGAACACAGGCCGTCTCACTCGAAAAGCTGAATGATTTTGATTATCTGATTCAGAATTTTTACACTGTGGACAGCGCGACGACCATCACAAGCGCTCAACTGAACGCAGAGGAGCTTCTCTCTGTTGACTGTACCTTGACAGGCAGCAGTGATGCGCCGCAGATTCTTATTTATCACACCCACGCTTCCGAGGGCTACAGCGATTCGGTGGAGGGGGATCCCTCGA
This sequence comes from Clostridiales bacterium, assembly GCA_021203115.1. Taxonomy (GTDB): domain Bacteria; phylum Bacillota; class Clostridia; order Lachnospirales; family Lachnospiraceae; genus Eubacterium_I. The sequence goes on from JAJQBV010000094.1 coordinate 3,827, forward strand.
CAACGGTGGTGGCGGTGGGAGAGCGGCTGGCGGAAATACTGGAGACTACATACGGTTACAATGTCCTCCACGACACCGGCGTTTATGACAGTGACCGGAACCGCGCTTACAGTGTCGCAAAGCCTTATATCGAACAGATTCTCGCGGAAAATCCCTCCATTGAGGTGGTGATCGACCTGCACCGGGACGGGGTTTCAGAGGACACCCGTCTGGTCACGGAGCAGAACGGCGTGCAGATGGCGCAGGTCATGTTTTTCAACGGGTTAAGCCGGACGAGCGCGCTGGGCGATATTGATTATCTTGCAAATCCGTATATCACGCAGAATCTTGCGTTTTCCCTCCGCCTTCAGCTCGCGGCGCGGGAATTGTATCCGGGGTTCACGCGGAAAATTTATCTGAAAGGCTATCGCTACAATATGCATCTGATGCCGAAGTCCCTTCTCGTGGAGGTCGGCGCACAGACAAATACGCTGGAGGAGGCGAAAAACGCCATGGAGCCGCTGGCGGCGATTCTGGATCAGGTGCTGGGCGGCGCGGAATAAATTCCATCGGAAAATCACCTTTACACCTGCGGATTTTTTTCTTATAATGAAACACAATGATTCGCAAAAGAGGGGAGACCGGAAATGTACAGCATAGTCGATGATGAATTTATAAACGGCGTAGCGCAGAATTTTCAGTTTGAGGGGCGGCTGGTAAGCCGGAAACCCTACGGGAGCGGCCATATCAACGATACATGGCTACTTGTTTTTGACCGGACGGACGGAATGCAGAAAAAGGTCATCTTGCAGAGAATGAACCGGGAGGTTTTTGCAAAACCGGTGGAATTGATGGAAAATATCGTGTCCGTGACGGCGTATCTCAGGGAGCGCATTTCACAAGACGGCGGGGATCCGGATCGGGAGACGCTGAATGTGATTTTGACATGCGACGGCAGACCATACTATGTGGATGCGTCAGGTGAATATTGGCGCGCATACCATTTTATCGAGGATGCCTCCTGCTATGACCGGGTGGAAAAGCCGGAGGATTTCTATGAGAGCGCGGTGGCGTTCGGGCATTTTCAGGGGCTTCTGGCGGATTATCCGGCGGAGACGCTCCACGAGACGATTCCGGGATTTCACGATACAAAAGCCCGGTTTGCGGTTTTTCGGCAGGCGGTTGCTGAGGATGTGATGGGCAGGGCTGCCGATGTCCGGGAAGAAATTCAGTTTGTGCTGGATCGGGAGGATGTGGCAGACTATTTCGCCGATCTTCTTGCGACGGGAGAACTGCCTCTGCGGGTAACGCATAACGACACCAAGCTGAACAATATTATGATTGACAATGTGACCGGAAAGGGCATCTGTGTCATTGATCTGGACACGGTGATGCCCGGTCTGGCGATGAATGATTTCGGCGATTCCATCCGTTTCGGCGCCAGCACGGCGGATGAGGACGAGCAGGATCTTTCCAAGGTTTCCTGCAGCATGGAGCTGTTTGACATTTACACAAAAGGATTTCTGGAGGGGTGCGCCGGGAAGCTGACGCAAAAGGAGATCGAGCTGCTGCCCATGGGCGCGAAGGTGATGACCTTCGAGTGCGGGATGCGGTTTCTGACGGACTACCTGCAGGGCGACACCTATTTCAAGATTCACCGGGAGGGACACAATCTGGATCGCTGTCGGACGCAGTTCAAGCTGGTGGCGGATATGGAACGGAAGTGGGATGAGATGCAGACGATCGTCAGAAGATACATGTGACGATCGATTGTGAAGAAAAGGAACGGGTAAGGAATGTCCAAATCGCTGTTTATCGCTGAGAAGCCGAGCGTGGCGCGGGAGTTTGCGCGTGCGCTTGGGGAGGATATGCGGTCGTTTAACGGGTATCAGGAGTCCGAGCATGCGGTGGTTACCTGGTGTGTGGGTCATCTGGTGACGATGAGCTATCCCGAAGCATACGACATGAAATATAAAAAGTGGAGCCTCTTGACGCTCCCGTTTCTGCCGGAGGAATTCAAATATGAGGTCATCCCCGGCGTACAGAAGCAGTTTCAGATCGTCTCCGGCCTGCTGAACCGGCAGGATGTGGATACGATCTATATCTGTACGGATTCCGGGCGGGAGGGAGAGTATATCTATCGTCTGGTGGATCAGATGGCAGAGGTGGATGCGAAAAAGGCGCGTAAGCGTGTCTGGATCGACTCGCAGACAGAGGAGGAAATTCTTCGGGGGATCCGTGAGGCAAAGGATTGGTCTGCCTACGACAACCTCTCAGAGTCGGCCTATCTGCGGGCGAAGGAGGACTACCTCATGGGGATCAATTTCTCCCGCCTTCTGACCCTGAAGTACGGCAACGCGGTTGCATCCTTTTTGCATCAGCGGTACGCTGTAATCTCCGTGGGGCGGGTTATGACCTGCGTCCTCGGGATGGTGGTCCGCCGGGAGCGTGAGATCCGCTCCTTTGTGAAAACCCCGTTTTACCGTGTGTTTGACAGGATGGATGTGAGCGGCATGGAGATCGAGGGCGAGTGGAAGGTCACGCTCGGTTCCCGCTATGACACCGGAAAAATGCCGCCGCCCGGCTCAAAGACAGACAAGCAGGCGGAGAAGACGGACTTTTCTGTCTGGGGGCATCCGAAGCTGTACAAGGAAAACGGTTTTCGCCTTCGGGAAGACGCGGAAGCGTTCATTGGCGCGCTGCGGGAGGTTAGACCGCAGGAGGCTTCGGTCATATCGGTTGAGAAAAAGCGGGAAAAGAAAAATCCGCCGCTTCTCTACAATCTGGCGGAGCTGCAGAACGATTGCTCCAAGCTTTTTAAGATCAGCCCGGATGAAACCCTGAAGGTTGTGCAGGAGCTCTATGAGAAAAAGCTTGTCACCTACCCGCGGACGGATGCGCGTGTGCTGACCACGGCGGTGGCAAAGGAAATACATAAAAATATCGCGGGCTTGAAAAACATCGGCGCGGTGAAGGGAATTGCGGAGGCAATTCTGGAAAAGGGAAGTTATAAGAGCATCGCGAAGACCCGTTATACCAATGATAAAATGGTGACAGATCACTACGCCATCATTCCGACGGGGCAGGGCTTCGGGGCGATGAAAGGGCTGAATCCGCTGTCGGTAAAAGTGTATGAGGTCATCGTCCGCCGGTTTCTCGCCATTTTTCTGGAGCCTGCGGTTTACCAGAAGGTCAGCCTCACGACAGGGATAGAGAATGAGCGCTTCTTCTCTAATTTTAAGGTGCTGGCCGACGAGGGGTATCTGCGGGTGATGCAGTATTCCTTTGCGGGAAAGAGGACGAAGGATGCCGCAGGAAATTCTCCGTCGGCACATGCTTCGGATGATATGCTGGCGGAGGAGATGTCCGGAGAAGAAGCCGGACAGGCAGAAAAAACCCCGGATTTGAAGCTGTTGGAAGAGGTGTCAAAGCTGAAAAAGGGTATGCGTCTGCCGGTGAAGGGTTACGAGATTAAGGAGGGAGAGACCTCCCCGCCGAAGCGTTACAATTCCGGCTCAATGATTCTGGCGATGGAGAACGCCGGACAGTTGATTGAGGATGAGGAGCTGCGCGCACAGATCAAGAGCTGCGGCATCGGCACCAGCGCGACCCGCGCGGAGATCTTAAAAAAGCTGGTCGCCAACAAATATCTGGCTCTGAATAAAAAGACCCAGATCATCACGCCCACGCTGATGGGGGAGATGATCTTTGACGTGGTGTCGGCGTCCATCAAATCCCTGCTCAATCCGGAGCTCACCGCGAGCTGGGAGAAGGGTCTGAATTATGTCGCGGAGGGAACGGTCACACCGGAGGAGTATATGGAAAAGCTGAACCGCTTTATCGAAACACGCACCGCCGGGGTGATGCGTTTAAATAATCAGTATCCGCTTCGCGCGGCATTTGAACAGGATGCAAAGTTTTACAAGAAACCCCCTTCTTCTGTAAGAAAGACGAAGGGCGGAAGAAAATAAATATTATGGAGGATACAAAAATGGAACAGTGTAAAATCGAAAATTTATACAACCTGAATGAGACCATCGCCAGTGAATACCTGATGACGGCGGAATATCCGTGGGAACTGCTGGACGCGTTATCGGTTTTTATCGCGGATCTGGGACCCACGCTGGATCCGGAGAAGTATGAGCAGCGGGAGAAGTATGTCTGGGTGGCGAAGAGCGCAAAGATCGCGCCGACGGCTTTTCTCGGCGGTCCGCTGATCATCGATGAGGGCGCGGAGATCCGTCACTGTGCGTTTATCCGCGGTTCCGCGATTGTCGGGAAAAACGCCGTGGTTGGCAATTCCGTCGAGCTGAAAAATGTTATCCTTTTTAACGGCGTACAGGTGCCGCACTATAACTATGTGGGGGATTCTATTCTGGGATACAAGGCGCATATGGGCGCCGGTTCCATCACTTCCAATGTGAAGTCAGATAAGACGCTGGTCGTCGTGCGGGACGGGAAGGAAGAGATTGACACCGAGAGGAAGAAATTCGGCGCCATGCTGGGCGACCATGTGGAGGTGGGCTGCAATTCCGTCTTAAATCCGGGCACCGTGGTCTGCCCGGGCAGCAGTATCTATCCTCTCTCCTCCGTCCGTGGCGTCGTGCCGACCGGATGTATCTATAAGAATCAGGGAGAAATTGTGAAGCGGGTATAAAATTGCCCTTTACGAATATAAATTTTTGTGGCAAAATAGAGCAAGGCGTTAAAAAAATAACAATGAGGTTTTATGGAAAGGAGTCACACCATGATTTACACCAAAGAAGTACAGATGATGTGCCCGGTTGCCAAGGGCGCAAAGCATGAGCCCGCTCCGATCCCGGAAGAAGGGAAATGGGTCCACGCGAAAAAGATCGAGGACATTTCCGGTTTTACACACGGAATCGGCTGGTGCGCGCCGCAGCAGGGCGCCTGCAAGCTCACACTCAATGTAAAAGAGGGCGTTATCGAGGAAGCGCTTGTTGAGACCATCGGATGTTCCGGAATGACCCATTCCGCGGCCATGGCGGCGGAGATTCTGCAGGGGAAGACAATCCTTGAGGCACTGAACACCGATCTGGTCTGCGATGCGATCAACACCGCGATGCGCGAGCTGTTCCTGCAGATCGTTTACGGACGTACCCAGAGCGCATTTTCGGATGACGGACTTGCCATCGGCGCCGGTCTGGAGGATCTCGGCAAGGGGCTTCGCTCTCAGGTCGGAACGATGTACGGCACAAAGGAAAAGGGCGTTCGCTATCTGGAGATGGCGGAGGGCTATGTCACAGGTCTTGCTCTGGATGAGAATGACGAGGTGATCGGCTATCAGTTCGTGAGCCTCGGAAAGATGACCGACTTTATCAAAAACGGCGATGAGCCCAACGTTGCGTGGGAGAAGGCGAAGGGTCAGTACGGCCGTGTAGCCGATGCAGTAAAGATCATCGACCCGAGAAAGGAGTAAGATACCATGGCATTATTTGAATCATATGAGAGAAGAATCGATCAGATCAACGCTGTTCTGAGTACATACGGTATCGCGTCCATCGAGGAGGCGGAGCAGATCACGAAGGACGCCGGTCTGGACGTGTACAGTCAGATCAAGAGCATTCAGCCGATCTGTTTTGAGAATGCGTGCTGGGCTTACACGGTAGGCGCGGCGATCGCGATTAAAAAGAACTGCCGCAAGGCTTCCGAGGCGGCGGCAGCCATCGGTGAAGGGCTTCAGTCCTTCTGTATTCCCGGTTCCGTGGCGGATCACCGCAAGGTCGGCTTAGGACACGGCAACCTCGGCAAGATGCTGCTGGAGGAGGAGACCGAGTGCTTCTGCTTCCTGGCAGGTCATGAGTCTTTTGCGGCGGCGGAAGGTGCGATCGGTATCGCAGAGAAGGCGAACAAGGTTCGCCAGAAACCGCTTCGCGTCATCCTGAACGGCCTCGGCAAAGACGCGGCGCAGATTATCTCCCGCATCAACGGATTCACCTATGTAGAGACGAAGTATGATTATAAAGAGGCAAAGTTGAATGTCATCTATGAGAAGCCGTTTTCCACTGGCCTTCGCGCGACTGTAAAATGCTACGGCAGCGATGATGTCCAGGAGGGCGTCGCGATCATGCATCATGAGAATGTCGGCGTTTCCATTACCGGAAACTCCACAAACCCGACCCGTTTCCAGCATCCGGTGGCCGGCACATATAAGAAAGAGTGTGTGGAGATGGGCAAAAAGTACTTCTCCGTGGCGTCCGGCGGCGGCACAGGCCGTACCCTGCATCCGGATAACATGGCGGCAGGCCCTGCATCCTACGGTATGACAGACACGATGGGCCGTATGCACTCCGATGCGCAGTTCGCGGGTTCTTCCTCCGTTCCGGCGCACGTGGAGATGATGGGCCTGATCGGCGCGGGCAACAACCCGATGGTCGGCATGACGGTTGCGGTTGCTGTTTCCGTAGAGGAAGCGGCGAAGGCCGGGAAGTTCTAAAGAAATTAAGAAAAGCGCTGCAATTCCTTCGGGAATTGCGGCGCTTTTTTCTTCGGAAAAAATGGCAACCTTATTTGATCAGCCGGTCCATCAGGAGGGCATACACCTCTGCGCTTTCCTGCCTCCAGTTTGCACAGACGGCCTCGGCCTGCCGGCGATCCCGGACGAGGAGCGTCAGATCTACGACGGAGGTCTCCTTTTCCTTAATCCGGCAGCGAACCTGATATCCGGTGCCGGTTGCCTTAAAGTAGTCGGCGTACACGGAGGTCTCCTGCTTCAGTTCGCAGTCATGCTCCTGAAAATAGGAGAGGATGTCTTCCCGTATTCCGGGGGAAATTTTGTCCTCAAAAAAACGCAGCGTCTTTGTCCCCTCGTCCGTGATGCGGTAGCGCGTGTTGCTGTGTGTAGACTCCGCTGTGATCAGTCCGGAGGAGAGCAGATCGGAGAGCGTCTGCTGCACAGTGAAATAATTCGTATAATCTTTTTCCTGAATAAAGTTCGTGATCTGTGTGTTGGTCAGCGTGCACTTCACGCGGTCCAGCATGTATAGGATCATAATACGGTACATGGTACCCGGTTCAGCCATTTTTCGTACCTCTTGCAAATGTAGGATGATATCATCATAGCATTGATAAATTTACAAATCAAGGAAAAATAGGGCTATCATTTTTTATCGGGATGGTGTATAATTATCTCATAACTATTCGCATACGTCAATTCTGACGGGAAACCCCTTTTATATGTGGTAGATGGATAGCGTACATATTTTATATTTCAGGAGAATGACAGCAGACCGGAGGTAAGAATGAGAGAAAAATATGAGAGTCTTTCCCTAGCTATTTTGAAGGACCTGGCGAAAGCACGCGGCATGAAGCGCGTCTCAACCCTGAAAAAGGCCGAGCTGATCGAGCGCATGCTGGAGCAGGACGAGCTGGATGCACAGGCAGGAGCGCAGGATGCTCCGGCGGAGGAAAAGAAGACAGAGAGCCTGGCGGCAGAGGCTGCTGCGGATGACGCACCGCAGGGGGATTCCTCTCCGGAAGAGACAGGCAGACAGGAAAAACAGCCGGGAGCGGTGCGGAAGGAGAAAAATCCCGCGTCCGGGACAGTCAGGGAGGGCAGGAGATATTCGCCGCTTCCCAGAGAGCCCCGGCCGGAGGAACCGAGACACAGAGCGCCGAGACCGTCCTATTATGAGGATGCGGCGGATGAGCGCCTCCGGACCATTGACGACCGCACGGCACAAAAGATGGAATCAGAGGGAATTTCGATGGCGGACCTTGACAGCGGGGAGAAGGCCGAGGGGATCCTTGAGGTCATGCCGGACGGATACGGGTTTATCCGCTGCGCAAATTATCTCCCGGGAGACCAGGATGTCTATGTGTCTCCGTCCCAGATTCGCCGGTTTAAGTTAAAGACCGGAGACATCATTTCCGGAAACAAGCGGATCCGCTCACAGGGCGAGAAGTTTTCCGCGCTTTTGTATATTTCTACGGTGAATGATATTCCGCCTGCGATCGCTGCACAGCGGACGCCGTTTGAGGATCTGACCCCGATCTTCCCCAACGAGCGCCTGCGTCTGGAAGCACCGGGGGTGTCCGGAGGTTCGAGTTCTTCCCGGATGTCCATGCGCATTGTGGATCTGATCGCGCCGGTCGGAAAGGGACAGAGAGGCATGATTGTTTCCCAGCCGAAGGCCGGTAAGACGACACTGTTAAAGGAGATCGCAACCTCCGTGAAAAACAACAATCCGGACATGCATCTGATCATCCTTCTGATTGACGAGCGGCCGGAGGAGGTCACGGACATGAAGGAGGCGATCGAGGGAGAGAATGTCGAGGTCATCTACTCCACGTTTGATGAGCTTCCGGAGCACCATAAGCGTGTTTCCGAGATGGTGATCGAGCGCGCGAAGCGCCTTGTCGAACATAAAAAGGACGTGATGATTCTCTTAGATAGCATCACCCGTCTGGCTCGCGCATACAATCTGGTGGTTTCGCCCAGCGGACGTACCTTGTCCGGTGGCCTGGATCCCGCTGCTTTGCATATGCCGAAGCGGTTTTTCGGAGCGGCTCGGAACATGCGGGAGGGCGGCAGCCTGACCATCCTCGCCACAGCTCTCGTGGACACCGGCAGCCGCATGGACGATGTGGTCTATGAGGAGTTCAAGGGTACCGGCAACATGGAGCTGATTCTGGATCGGAAGCTTTCCGAGAAGCGTATTTTCCCGGCGATCGATATCGTGAAATCCGGAACCCGCAGAGAGGATCTCCTCCTGAACCGTGAGGAGAGAGAGGCGGTGGATATCATGCGCCGCGCGATGAACGGAATGAAGACAGACGAAGCCGTGGAGTCCATCCTGCGAATGTTCTTAAAGACAAGGAATAATCGTGAATTTATCACGCAGGTCCGGCACCGGAAGTTCTTCTGAATAAATACAAATTACGTCTTGCATTCAAAAATGCGGCGTGCTATAATCCCGTCTTTGACAGTTAGTACAGTTAAAGAATCGCTCCAAGCCTTG
>JAJQBV010000228.1 GCA_021203115.1 Clostridiales bacterium
GGCCTGATCAATGCGGATCCCGAAACGGCACATGAGGAAATTTACCGGGAAAACGCGGCCCGCTATCAGGGTGACTTGCAGGCACTGCGGGATGAATATACGGATGTGCTCGGAGGACTTGACGGGCAGCCGGTGGTGCTTTTTCATGAGGCTTATGAATACCTGGCAGACGACCTTGGCCTCGAGGTTGTCGGGATCATGGACCTGGACGAGGAGCGGCAGGTCAGCGCCGGGGAGGTGGCTGACATCCTCTCCGTGATCGCGGAGGAAGAGGTGCCGGTCATCTTCGCCGAGGAGCTCTACGGAAAAGATATGGGCGATACCGTCGAGACTGAGGCGGATGTGGATGTCATTTATCTGGACACTCTGACCCGCGGCGATTATGACGCGGACAGCTATCTTGACGGGATGCGCGCGAATCTGGAACTGATACGGGAAGCTTATCAATAATAGGGAGGGGCTTATGTTCCGAAAACTCCTTGAACCCTGCGGACTCCACTGTATCCGCATCAACGACATCGGCGTGACGGTGGGAGAGCAGGAAATCTTAAAAAACGTGAATCTTCATATTCACTGCGGCACGCTGGCGGCGGTTATCGGGAAGAACGGGGCCGGGAAATCCACGCTGATCCGCGCGATACTGGGAGATATCCCCCACACGGGAAGCATCGAGTTTTCTCTGTCCTCCCACCATCACGCGGAAACCCATATTCCGGATACGGACAGCGTGAGAAATCCGGGGGAAGAGACGGCTCACCCGGATAGAAAGGATATAGCGGCAGAGCAGGAGGCGACCGTGCTCCCGGACGGCAAGGGAATGGAGCTGAAGATCGGCTATGTTCCGCAAAGCCTGAATATAGAGAAAAAAACGCCCATCAGTGTCTATGATATGATCGCCTGCTACCAGAGCCGTTATCCGGTATTCTGGAAAAAAAGCAAATCCTTAAACGAGAAAATCCGGGAGAATCTCTCGGTTTTTCAGGCGGAAGACCTCATTGACCGGCAGGTTTGCAATCTCTCGGGCGGCGAGCTGCAGAGAGTTTTGCTCTCCATGGCGATCATGGATCAGCCGGATCTGCTGCTCTTGGATGAGCCGGTCTCGGGGATCGACCAGAACGGGATGGATGTGTTTTATCAGACGATTTCGGATCTGAAAAAAAATTATGACCTTGCGATCATTCTGATCTCCCATGATCTGGATTATGTCGCGAAGTACGCGGATCAGGTTATTCTGATCGATGAGAAGACAGTGGCGTGTCAAGGGAGCGTGCGCAAAGTATATGAAAGCGAAGCCTTTGCGCGGGTGTTCGGGACACGGCGCGACGGGTCGTGACGGGTAAGCACGTTTATTGACAAAGAATGAAAATGCGATATAATAAAGCTTTGTAAGAGGGAACTTTCTGATGTGTTTTATTTGGTAGGAAATGGAGAGACCTGATGAAGAAAAAAGAAAGGAAATTTGAGAAAAATCAGATATGTGGGTTTATTATCCTGCTGGTGATTGCGGCGGTTTGTCTGGTTTGCAGTTTCCTGATCGGCTCCGCGGAGAAGACGGAGACCGTTCAGGAGGTGATGAAGGACGGAGTGCTGCATGAGACCGGACGGATCAGCCTTCTGGGACTGATGGAGGTGAATCCGGCATATGTTTCATCATTGATTGTCGTGATCGCGCTGCTGGTGTTTGCGGCCTGTGTCCGGATTTTTGTGATTCCGCATTTTCAGTATGTGCCGGGGAAGTTCCAGCTGCTGCTGGAGACGTGGGTTGGCTTCTTTGACAATATGGCAAAGACCAACAGCCCTCACCGCCATAAGTTTTTAAGCGTATACATTTTTACAGCGGGGAGTTATATTTTTATCGGCACGCTCTTTGAATTGCTCGGGTTGCAGTGGGTAACGACGCATGGGACATCGATCGCTCTTCCGGCGCCGCTCTCGGACATCAATGCGGCGATTGCTATGGGGTGCCTGTCCTACGGCATCATCATGTCGGGAGGCATCGCGGGAAACGGGCTGAAGGGTGTTGGAAAGACGCTGAAGGATTTCTCCCTTCCGATTTCCATGAGCTTCCGTTTGTTCGGATCGCTGCTCTCCGGTTTGCTGGTAACCGAGCTGGTTTACTACTTTGTCCAGCTTAGTTTTATCCTGCCGGTGGTGGTCGGTATTTTGTTTACATTGCTGCATGCGCTGATTCAGGCTTATGTTCTGACGATGCTGACGGCACTGTTTTACGGGGAGGTTTCCGAGCGGCATCCGAAGAAACCCCGGGCTGCAAAGCCGAAGCAGAAATCGCTGGCAGATCAGGCCGGCTGACCCTGATGTAAGACATTGCGTTTACTTTATTGTTTTTTATAGTTTAATACGGGCAAGACCCGAATGGAGGAAAAGAAAATGAAAAAAACCTTAAAGAAAGTGATCCTGATCCTCACGATGGTTATGATGTTCTCGGGATTCTCGCTGGCAGCCTTTGCTTCCACGGCAAATGACGCGGACAGCACGGCGGTGACCACGGAGGTGGAGACGGAGGAGACGACAGTGAGTGAGGATTCCGCGACCGGCAGCAAGGCCATTGCGGCGGCGGTGGCGATTGGATTGGCCTCGGCAGGCGGCGCCATCGGTATGGGTATTGCCATTGCGAAGTCTGTGGAGGGCATCTCCCGTCAGCCGGAGGCATCCGGCAAGATTCAGACGAACCTTATGCTTGGACTGGTTTTTGTGGAGACCGCTATCATCTATGCGTTGATCGTTGCGATTCTGGTCATCTTTGTCCTGTAGGGGAGGTATAAATTATGCCTTTGAATATTGATATACAACAGATATTCCTTCATCTGTTTAACTTTGCGATTCTCCTCGCGGGACTGTATTTTCTCCTGTATAAGCCGGTGAAGAAGTTCATGGATAAGCGGACTGACTATTACCGGCAGATGGACGAGGAGGCGAAGGGGCGCCTTGCGCAGGCGGAGGAGCTGAAGTCCTCTTATGCAAAGCAGCTTGACGGTGTAGATGACGAGATCCGTAAGGAGCGCGCAAAGGCAACCGCGCGGATTGAGGAGCAGACCTCCGGCCAGATTGAGGACGCAAAGGTGCAGGCTGAGAAGATTCTGGCTGAGGCCCGCGAGAATGCGGAGCTGGAGCGCCAGAAGATCGTCGCATCCGCCCGTCAGGAGATTGTGGATCTGGCTGCGCAGACCGCACAGCAGATCATCCGTCAGTCGCTTGAGACAGCCGAGGGGAGTGAGTGTGATGAAGGATAAACGCACGCTGGAACATGCGGAATATTATCTGGAACAACTGCGCGAGGAGTGGACGCAGGCATTCACCGGGAGCAATGATGACCTGATCACCCTGATGCGCGAGACCGTGGAAAACTGGGAACCGGATTCCATCGGCGATGAGGACGGGAGAGTCCTCACGGTCGGCGACGGGATCGCTACGGTGAGCGGGCTGGAGGAAGCGGCTTATGGTGAGATCCTGTTGTTCTCTGCGGGCATTCGCGGAATGGTGCAGGATTTGAAGGAGGATGCCATCGGCTGTATCCTCTTCGGCGATGACAGGGAGATCACGGAGGGCAGCCCGGTGCGGCGCACCGGCAAAACGGCGGGCGTTCCGGTCGGGGAGGGATTCCTCGGAAGAGTGGTGGATGCACTCGGCAGCCCGATCGACGGAAAAGGCCCGATTCTCAGCCGGGAATATCGCCCGGTGGAGGCTGCAGCCCCGGGAATCATTGACCGTCAGCCGGTCAACCGTCCGATGGAGACGGGACTGTTGATGATTGATTCCATGTTTCCCATCGGAAGGGGACAGCGTGAGCTGATCATCGGTGACCGTCAGACGGGAAAGACAGCGATTGCGCTGGATACGATACTGAATCAAAAGGGAAAAGATGTCATCTGCGTATATGTGGCGATCGGCCAGAAGGCGAGTTCTGTCGCGCAGTTGGTGGAGACACTTCGCAAGCGGGAGGCACTGGGCTACTCTATCGTAGTCTGCGCATCGGCCAGTGATCCGGCACCGCTGCAGTACATCGCGCCGTATGCGGGAACTGCGCTGGGCGAATATTTTATGGAGCGCGGAAAGGATGTCCTCATCGTGTATGACGACCTCTCCAAGCACGCGATCGCGTACCGTGAGATCTCGCTTTTGCTGGAGCGTTCCCCGGGGCGTGAAGCCTATCCGGGCGATGTTTTTTATCTCCACTCCAGGCTTTTGGAACGTTCGGCTCATCTCTCCGATGAGCGGGGCGGCGGCAGCATGACGGCACTGCCAATCGTAGAGACGCAGGCGGGCGATGTGTCCGCGTATATTCCGACCAATATCATTTCGATCACGGACGGACAGATCTTTTTGGAGAACAACCTGTTTTTCGCCGGGCAGCGCCCCGCAGTGAATGTCGGGCTTTCGGTCTCCCGTGTGGGCGGCGACGCCCAGACGAAGGCGATGAAAAAAGCAGCCGGAACGATCCGGCTGGATCTGGCACAGTACCGTGAGATTGAGGTATTCACACAGTTTTCCAGTGATCTGGATGAGACGACAAAGCGGCAGCTCACCTATGGTCAGGGGCTGATGCGCCTGCTTCGGCAGAAGCAGTATCATCCCATGAAGCAGCATGAGCAGGTGATTCTGCTGGTGGCTGCTCTCGATCACCGGATGCAGGACGTGCCGGTGACCCGGATTGATGATTTCCGCGACGGCCTTCTCGTCTATATGGAGGAGACGGCGGCGGATATCTGTAAGCAAATTGACCGGACGGGATTGCTCAGTGAGGAAGACCGCGAGGAGATTCTCCATTTCACAAAGGAGTTTGCGGAAAAGTTTGATAAGTAAGGGTTTGTGGTATCATGGCAAGTGTCAAGGAGATCAAAAACCGAATAAAGGGCGTGAAGGATACGCAGAAGATCACAAACGCCATGTATCTGATCGCTTCCACGAAAATGCAGCGGGCCAAGGCGGAGCTGGATCGCTCCCACCCGTATTTTGAGGCGGTCCGCGCGGAGATCAAGCGTATTTTCCGGACAGCGGGGGAAGTGGACAGCATCTATTTCTACTCGGAGGACGGGATTGCGGAGAAAAACGGCACGTATGCATGCCTTGTGATCACGGCGGATAAGGGATTGGCCGGGTCGTATAACCAGAGCGTCATCAAGGAAGCGCAGAAGTTGCTTGACGAGCATCCGGACACGAAGCTGTTTGTCGTGGGAGAGTATGGGCGGCAGTATTACGCCAGACATGGGATTCCCATCGAACAGAGCTCCCTTTACCCACCCAAGAATCCGACCGTCTACCGGGCCCGCGAGATCACGGAGGTATTGCTGGAGCGCTATGACACGGAGGAGTTTGAAAAGATCTATATCGTTTATACGGACATGAAAAACCGCCTGAATCAGGAGGCAATCACGTACCGTATTCTGCCGTTCCACCGGAAATACTTTGCGGATACGTTTGAGAAAGAACGGCCGGTGGCGCAGAAGTTTGAGTTTATGCCCTCGGTGCAGCAGGTGCTGGCGTCCACGATACGCAGCCTGGTCTCGGGATTTATCTACGGTGCGCTGATGGACAGCTTTTGCTGTGAGCAGAGCGCGCGGATGACGGCGATGGATGCGGCCAACCGCAACGCGGAAAAGATTTTGTCGGAGCTGTCCGTACAGTACAACAAGGTCCGGCAGAACCTGATCACGCAGGAGATCACAGAGGTATCCGCGGGGGCGAAAGCACAAAAAATGAGCAGATAAGCGCTGTATGTTGACAGAAGGAAGGAGGTGCCTTATGGGCACAGGAACAATAGCGGGGATTTCGGGACCGGTGGTGGATGTCCGTTTTCCGGCCGGACAGCTTCCGAAGATTAAGGAGTCGCTGACGGTTACCGCAGACGGCAAAGAGCGTGTGATGGAGGTTTCCCAGCATCTGGGAGAGAATCTTGTCCGCTGTATCGTGCTGGGATCCAGTGACGGACTGTGCCGGGGCATGGAGGTGCAGGCGGACGGAGCAGGAATCCGCGTTCCGGTGGGCACTTGTACGCTGGGGCGAATGTTCAATGTTCTGGGACAGCCGATCGACGGAGGCGCACCCATTCCGGAGACGGAGAAGCGGTGGGAGATCCACCGGAAGGCGCCTGCCTTTGAGGAACAGCAGTCGGCGACGGAGATTCTGGAGACAGGCATCAAGGTCATCGATCTGTTAGAACCGTACCCGAAGGGCGGAAAAATCGGCTTGTTCGGCGGCGCGGGTGTCGGAAAGACGGTTTTGATTCAGGAATTGATCCACAACGTTGCCATGGAGCACGGCGGATACTCCATTTTTACCGGCGTCGGAGAGCGCAGCAGAGAGGGCAATGACCTCTGGCGCGAGATGCAGGAGAGCGGAGTTGCGGAGAAGACCGCGCTGGTCTTCGGACAGATGAATGAGTCTCCGGGCGTCCGTATGCGGGTCGGCCTTTCCGGCCTGACGATGGCGGAGTACTTCCGCGATGAGGAATACAAGGACGTTTTGCTGTTTATCGATAATATTTTCCGGTTTGTCCAGGCGGGCAGTGAGGTTTCCACGCTGCTCGGGCGTATGCCGTCCGCAGTGGGATATCAGCCGACGCTGGCGGAGGAGATGGGCGCCCTGCAGGAGCGGATTACCTCGACGAAGCGCGGTTCGGTCACTTCCGTGCAGGCGGTCTATGTGCCGGCGGATGACCTGACGGACCCGGCGCCTGCGACGACCTTCGCGCATCTGGATGCCACGACTGTACTTAGCCGGCGCATCGCGGAGCAGGGAATTTACCCGGCGGTGGATCCGCTGGCTTCCACCTCACGGATTCTGGAGGCGGATGTCGTGGGACAGGAGCATTATGATACGGCGCGAAAAGTGCAGGAAATATTGCAGAAGTACAATGAATTGCAGGATATTATAGCAATTCTGGGCATGGATGAGCTGGGCGAGGAGGATAAGCAGGTGGTATACCGGGCGCGAAAGATCCAGCGTTTCCTGGCGCAGCCCTTCCATGTGGCGGAGAAGTTCACCGGCGTTCACGGTGTGTATGTGCCGCTGGCCGAGACGATCCACGGCTTCAAGGCGATTGTGAACGGGGAGATGGATGACTATCCGGAGGCCGCGTTTTACAATGTGGGCACCATTGAGGATGTGAAGGAGAAGGCGAGAGCGATGGAGGATACCGCGGCATGAATACATTTCAACTGTCAATTCTTGCTTCAGACCGTAATTTTTACGAGGGTCCCTGTGAGTCTCTGATTCTTCCGGTGCAGGAGGGAAGCTACGGCGTGCAGGCCGGTCACTGCAATATGATTGCGGCCATTTATCCGGGGAAGCTTTCCTATTGGGTGCCGGGGGAGGAGCTTAAGATTGCGGCGGTTTCGGAGGGGATGGTCAAGATTGAAAACAATCAGGTTCTGGTTCTCGTGGACACTGCGGAACATCCGGAGGAAATCGATCTGAAACGTGTGCAGTTGGCGGCGGATCACGCCAGAGAGGTAATGCTCCAGAAACAGCAGATCTGGGAATACCGTACTGCGCAGGCACAGTTATCACGGGCGATCGCCCGCATGAAGGTACGGAGCGACAGCGTCAGGTAGTATCGGGTAAGTAATATGAATACGGTTTTGAAAACAATTTTAGTCTGCATCATCGCCAGCGCAGGGGCCGGTATCGGAACCGGGTTCGCCGGGATGAGCGCAGCGACGGTGATCACGCCGATGCTGGCCACCTTTGTCGGGATACCGACATATGAAGCGGTCGGCATTGCACTGGCCAGCGATGTTCTCGCCAGCGGCGTGTCAGCCTATACATATTCAAAAAATAAGAATATTAACATAAAAGATGCGATACTGATGGTTGTCTTTGTCCTCGGCTTTACGATCATCGGAAGCAAAGTATCCAGCACGGTGGAGAATGGGACGATGAGCCTTTTCTCCATCTGTATGACGTTGTTTCTGGGGATTCAGTTTCTGATTAAGCCGAATAACCGGCCGACAAAGCTGCAGGAGCTGATTCCGGACCAGGGTAAGAATCTTCAGGTGATGGCGGCCGGCGCGATCGTCGGTTTTGTCTGCGGTTTCCTCGGGGCCGGCGGCGGCATGATGATGCTTTTCGTGCTGACGATCATTATGGGTTATGAGCTGAAGACTGCGGTGGGTACCAGCGTCTTCATTATGACATTTACGGCCTTTACCGGCGCGGCAACGCATTTTGTGATTGAGGCGCCGCAGAATTTCCTGGCGCTGATTCTGTGTATTATTCTGACATTTATCTTTGCCCATTACTCGGCGAAGCTGGCGAATCGGATTCCGGATGAGGCCATGCACCGGGTTACGGGAATGATTCTTCTGCTGATTGCGGTGATCGTCATTCAGACGAATTATCTGACATAATGAGAATATCAGGACCAGAAAGGAGGCGGTTCGCTGTGGAAAAGAGAAAACGGTTCCGGTTTTCCCGTACACAGATGATCATGGCCGGTTTTCTGGTCATTATATTAGCAGGCACCTGCCTGCTGATGCTTCCTTTTGCCGCGCGGGACGGACAGGAGACGACGCTTCTCGGGGCGTTGTTTACCTCAGTCTCGGCCACCTGTGTGACCGGTCTGGTCGTGTATGATACATGGACGCACTGGACGCTTTTCGGACAGCTTGTTTTGCTGACCCAGATTCAGATCGGCGGTCTCGGGGTGATTACGATCGGCAGCTTTGCCATGATTCTTCTCCGGAAACGGATCGGTCTCGGAGGACGCGAACTGATCCATGAGAGCCTGAGCACGCTGCAGCTTCGCGGCACGGTGAAGCTTGTGCGGCGCATTGTTCAGGGAACGCTGTTGTTTGAGGGGGCAGGGGCGGTGCTCCTCGCAATCCGGTTTGTGTCGCAGGTGGGCATCCTTCACGGCATTTACTATGGTATCTTCCACGCAGTCTCCGCGTTCTGCAACGCAGGCTTTGACCTGATAGGACGGTGGGGAGAATACTCTTCTTTTACCGCATACATGTCGGATCCGCTGGTAAATCTAACGCTGATCGTCCTGATCGTCATCGGCGGCATCGGCTTTCTGGTCTGGGAGGACCTGCTGGAAAACCGGTGGCATTGGAGACGGTATCATCTGCATACAAAGATCGTCCTTTTGACGACAGCCGTGCTGCTTGCGGGCGGAACCGTGCTGTTTTTGTTCAGCGAGCGGGGGAATCTATTTGCCGGAATGACGGCGGGAGAACGGCTTCTGGCGGCGCTGTTTGCGGCGGTGACTCCGAGGACAGCGGGATTTAACACGGTGGATATCGCGGCGATGACAAGCGGAAGCAAGGTGGTGACGATGTGCCTGATGTTTGTCGGCGGCAGCCCCGGCTCGACGGCGGGCGGCGTCAAGACGACAACGATCATGGTGCTTTTTCTCTATATCCGTTCTTATCTTCGCAGAGACGAGGATTGTGAGATTTTCCGGCGCAGGATCGGGCAGGATGCGCTGAAACGGGCCAGCGTGGTGGTGGTGATCAATTTCTCTCTGGCGCTGACGGCGATTCTGATACTGCTGATTGGTCAGAATCTGCCCATGGCGGATGTGATGTTCGAGGCATTTTCTGCCATCGGCACGGTGGGAATGTCAACCGGCATCACAAGGGAGTTGAATGTACTGTCTGCGATCGTGATTATGCTGCTGATGTTCCTCGGCAGGGTGGGCAGTCTGACCTTTGCCATGTCGTTTACGGAGCGAAGAAACAGAGATGAGCTGAGATATCCTCAGGAGGATATCATTGTCGGGTAGGTTTGATGCGAGGAGAAAAACATGAAATCTTTCCTTATCATAGGGGCGGGGGATTTCGGCCATTATCTTTGCCGGGATCTGGCGAAAATGAAAAATGAGGTTTTGATTGTCGACAAAAACGAGATGGCGCTGGAGGACCTGCTGGATGTGGCGACCAGTACGCTGATCGCGGACTGCAGGCGGGAAAGCGTACTAAAACGTCTCGGCGTGTCGAATTTTGATGTCTGTTTTGTCTGCATCAGCAGTAATTTCCAGAGCAATCTGGAGATCACCAGCCTGCTGAAGGATCTGGGGGCGCCGTATGTTGTCAGCCAGGCCGGGAACGAGGTACACATTAAGTTCCTGCTCCGCAACGGCGCGGACGAGATCATTCATCCGCACAAGGATTCCGCCATGCGCGCGGCAGTCAAGTACAACAGCGAGCATGTTTTCGACTATGTGGACCTGAAGGACGGCTATTCGGTCTATGAGATTACGCCGCTTCCGGAGTGGGTGAACCGGAGTATTCTTGACTCTGATATCCGGGCAAAATATAACGTATATATCATCGGCATTGTCCATGGGGAGGGAAGGACGGATTACATGCCGCATCCCCAGACGATTATCCGGGGAGACGACCATCTTATGATCCTCGCTCACGAAGATACGATGGAGAAGCTGTTGAGGAAGATTACATGACCTTATTCCAATATGATTTTATGAAATATGCGTTTGCCGCCATTCTGATTATTGCCCCGCTGTTCGGCATCCTCGGCACCATGATCGTGAACAACAAGATGGCGTTTTTTTCGGATGCGCTGGGGCACTCCGCCCTGACCGGCATCGCGGCGGGCGTGATTTTCGGCATCGCGGATACGAGTCTGTCCATGATGATTTTCGGCATTGCCTTCGCGCTTTTGCTGAACTGGGTGAAAAGCCGGAATGTTGCCTCCACGGACACGATCATCTCCGTGTTTTCATCCTGCTGTATCGCCATCGGACTGGCGATTCTCTCCAGAGGCGGGAATTTCAGCAAATATTCCAGTCTCCTTCTGGGCGATGTGCTGAGCATCACAAAGCGGGAGATCTTTTATCTTCTGCTGATTTTTATTGCAACGATTATCTTCTGGATTTTTTGCTATAACCGCCTGCAGACGATCAGCCTGCACCGGGCGCTGGCGAAGAGCCGGCAGTTTCGGATTACCCGGATCGAGAATCTGTTTTCGGTTTTTATCGCGCTGGTGGTCATGCTGTCCATCAAGTGGATCGGCATCCTGCTGATCAATGCACTGCTGATTCTCCCGGCGGCGGCGTCCCGGAACATCTCGGAAAATGTCCGTGAGTATCACCTGTTCTCGATTATTTTTTCCGTGTTTTCGGGAATGCTGGGACTGGTGGTCTCCTATTATACCGACATGGCGACCGGACCGATGATCGTGATCATCGCGTCGGTGATCTTTTTTGCCACTTATTTTTACGGAAGAAACCGGTAAAAGGAATATGAGGAAAAATCTTGATTTTCTGAGAGAACATAAGGCTACGGTCATCGGTCTGCCGGAGAGTAAGAAAGCGGCGGTCTGTATTCCGCTGATTGAGACGGAGGAGGGGTATGACATCCTCTTTGAGGTGCGGGCGGCGGACATCGAAAGTCAGCCGGGTGACATCTGCCTGCCGGGCGGTGCGGTAGAGGAAGGCGAGACGACGCGGGAGGCTGCCCTCCGGGAGACGCAGGAGGAGCTACTGGTCCGCGCGGAACAGATTGAAGTCCTGAGTCTCATGGATCTCTTCGGCGGCGGGGCGGGCCGCCTGTATGTCTATCCCTATGCTGCATTTTTAAGAGAATATCAGGGAACGTTCAGCCGGGATGAGGCGGAGTCGGTCTTTCGCGTTCCGCTTGACTTTTTTCTGGAAAATGAACCGGAGGTTTACCACACGACGATGAAGGTGATTCCGGAGGAGAGCTTTCCCTACGACCGCATCCATGGCGGCCGGGAGTACGGCTGGCGGGAGCGTCGTGAGGAGGTTCTGTTCTATCAGTATGGAGAATACACGATCTGGGGGATGACGGCAAAGATCATACATGCCTTTGCGGGTTTATTTGAGCCGGAGCGCTGATGGCTCTGTGATAAGGCTTCACACATAAAAACAGCAGCTTTTGCTGCTGTTTTTACATAGGGAGATTTGAGTTATGAAAATGTACATCCATGGAATGCTGTGTTCCAATGGATTGTCAAAAGGTGTATTGCGTTCCTGTGATTTATATAGTACAAAGAAAATATGAGCAAACTATGTCAAAATTCTAAAAGATGGGGAAATCATATCTAAAAGAAAAATTCCTTAAATCTAAATAAAATCTAAAAATGGATCGCCGGTATTTCTCATTGCATTTTTCCGAAGAATCTATTATGATGAAAGAAGTTTTTTAGCGGGACGGAGAACGGTTATGAATATGCGGAAAAAAGAGAGAAAAGCCAGAGGGCTTCATATCATTATCATCGGCTGCGGAAAGGTGGGGACCACGCTGGTCGGGCGGCTCATCGCGGATGACCATGACATCACGGTCATCGACCAGAATGCGGCGCGGATCCAGCAGCTCACGGACCGGTATGACATTTCCGGCGTGGTGGGGAACGGAGCCAGCTTTGCCACGCAGAGCGAGGCGGGGATCGATGTTGCGGATATTCTGATCGCCGTCACGGATTCCGATGAGCTGAACCTTCTCTGTTGTGTTGTGGCTAAGCGCGCGGCACAGTGTGAGGTGATCGCCCGTGTCCGGACGCCGGACTATATTCAGGAGGCCGATTATCTGAAGGAAAAGCTCGGGCTGGCCATAATCATCAATCCGGATCTGCAGACGGCGCGTGCCATCGCGCGGGTGCTGTATATGCC
>JAJQBV010000005.1 GCA_021203115.1 Clostridiales bacterium
ACCTTAGCCATCACGCGGGGTTCCACGCCGTCCGGATGTTCAGACAGATAGCGAAGGCAGCGGAAGGTATCATAATTGATATCCAACGGCGCCAGTAATTGATTCTGACGGTGCTCTTCTTTGATCGAGTTGTTGTAATACTGTCCAAGCAGATCCCTGTATAAAATATTATCCATGTCCTGTTTGTCTTTTTTCATGTGCAATTACCCTTCATTTTTATTTAATGTCTGCATTTTATTATATGTGAGATTTTTTTCCTTTACAAGCACAAATCTCATTTTTCAAAGGACTTTTCCGGAAATTTGAAAAAACCAAAGGACTCTTTTCGCTTTACCTGCATTTTCCGAAGTGCTTTCTTGCCATCCGACCCTGCCTGTGATATGATTCGCTTAAAGCTGCCCGATGAGACAGTCGAAATGCGGGTGTGCGGTAAATGAGAATGTTTCTGAATGCAGTGCGGATGATCGATCGGGAGGCAGCAGGAAATGGAGCAGAAAGAAGTTCGGAAAATGCTTGAGGCGGTGGCGTCCGGAACCATGAACGTGGAGGACGCCATGCTTCGCTTAAAGATGGAGCCCTTTGAGGATCTCGGTTTTGCCAAGCCGGATCACCATCGGGCTTTTCGTCAGGGCACGGCGGAGGTGATCTACGGAGCGGGAAAGACATCTGAACAGATCCGGAAGATCGCGGAAAATCTGAGAGATCACGGGCAGAAAATAATACTGATCACCCGGATGAGCCGGGAGGCCGCGGAGGTCGTGGCACAGGCGCTGCCTCTGCGCTATGATGAGATCAGCCGTGTGGGAATCGTGGGAGAAGTGCCGGAACCGGACGGCGTTGGCAACATCGTGGTGGCAACCGGAGGAACCAGCGATATGCCGGTGGCTGAGGAAGCTGCACTTTGTGCGGAGGCGTTCGGGAACCGGGTTGTCCGTCTGTATGATGTCGGTGTGGCGGGGCTGCATCGTCTGCTGGCACATCAGGAAGAGATTATGACGGCCAGAGTGATTATTGCGATCGCGGGGATGGAGGGTGCGCTGGCGTCCGTGATCGGCGGTCTGGCGGACTGTCCGGTCATCGCTGTGCCCACCAGCGTCGGATACGGCGCCAGCTTCGGCGGCCTGTCGGCGCTCCTGTCGATGCTGAACTCCTGCGCCAGCGGGGTCAGCGTGGTCAATATTGACAACGGATTCGGCGCCGGGTATCTGGCCAGCATGATCAATCACATGTAATCATACCAGGGTCAAAAGGTCATGAATGGAGCGTCAAACGATTGAATAGACCTTGCTTTCGCACCACTAATCAGCTAAAATAAAGACGCTACCGTATTGTAAGTTCAATAATTAAGGAGGACAACATTATGAGCAAGTATGCAGGAACACAGACAGAGAAGAATCTGGCGGCCGCTTTTTCCGGAGAGTCGGAGGCGAGAAATAAGTATACCTATTTTGCATTCACAGCGAAGAAGGAAGGCTACGAGCAGATTGCCGCTCTGTTTTTAAAGACAGCGGAGAATGAGAAAGAGCACGCAAAAATGTGGTTTAAGGAGCTGGAGGGCATCGGTGACACCGCGCAGAATCTGGCGTCGGCCGCAGCCGGCGAGAACTACGAGTGGACCGATATGTATGCCGGATTTGCAAAAACCGCCGAGGAGGAGGGCTTCCCGGAGCTGGCCGCGAAGTTTCGTCTGGTCGCGGAGGTGGAGCGCCATCATGAGGAGAGATACCGTGCGCTTCTGAAGAATGTCGAGACTGCGGCGGTGTTTGAGAAGAGCGAGGTCAAGGTCTGGGAGTGCAGAAACTGCGGTCATATCGTGGTGGGAACAAAGGCTCCCGAGGTGTGTCCGACCTGTAACCATCCGCAGAGCTATTTTGAGGTGCATGCGGAGAATTATTAATCGCACCGGTCTGTTTCGTTTAAAATGAGGACAGGTTGTGGAAAGAGGGTATGACATTGCGGGAAAACAAGATCATCATTTCCTGTGTATCGATTTTGCTCGGGATTTTGTTTATCGTGAATCCGGGCGGAACCGGAAAAGAGATTGCGGTGATTGCGGGCATTGTGGTCCTCATTGCGGGTATTACGGATATTGTCCGCCGGCTGACGGGAGACGGCACGGCTTCGTCTATGGACGGAGCCGTCGGAGGAATTGTAAAAATCATCATCGGCATCTTCATACTCACGCATGTGACTACGATTATTGCGCTGCTCTCTTATATTCTGGGCATTGTTGTCCTGATCGGAGCTCTGCGCAGTCTGGAGCATACGCTGCGGCTGCGCAGGGAAGGACAGCTGGAGGGAATCTGGCATATCATTCTGGCTGTGCTCGTGGCGCTGCTGGGTATTTTCATGCTGTTTGCGCCGCACGGCACCGTCAATGCCGCGATTTTTGTCGTCGGAATTCTTCTTGTGGTGTACGGTGCGGCGACATTCTATCTGACATACAGGGAAAGCCGTTAAGACGGCGGGTACCTGTGGTGGGACTTCATTGACCGGACGAATAGGAGTGGATGTAAGATGAGTGAAACGGAAAGACCGTCTGCCAGGCAGATGAAGCTGCTTGACAATCTGAAAGCATATATCAAAGATCTGGGTTCTGCCGCAGTGGCGTTTTCCGGCGGTGTGGACTCGACTTTCCTGCTGAAAGTGGCGCATGATGTCCTCGGCGACCGGGCGCTGGCAGTGACGGCTTCCTCCTGTTCTTTTCCGGAGCGGGAGCTGAATGAGTCGAACGCTTTCTGTGAGCGGGAAGGGATTCGCCACATTATCTGCGCATCGGAGGAGCTGGAGATCGAGGGGTTTTCCGCCAATCCGAAAAACCGCTGTTATCTGTGCAAGCGCGAACTCTTCGGAAAGATCGGGCAGATTGCGAAGGAAAATCAAATCGAACATATTCTGGAGGGCTCCAATCTGGACGATGACGGGGATTATCGCCCCGGCCTTCTCGCGGTGGCGGAGCTGGGAATCATCAGCCCGCTGCGCGTCTGCGGATTTACGAAGAAGGATATCCGCACACTTTCCCGTTTTCTGGGACTTGACACATGGGACAAGCAGTCGTTTGCCTGCCTGTCCTCCCGTTTTGTTTATGGGGAGACGATCACCAGAGAAAAGCTCGGCATGGTGGACCGGGCGGAGCAGCTTTTGCTGGATCTGGGGTTTCATCAGGTTCGCGTCCGCATTCACGGGATGATTGCGCGGATTGAGGTAGAGCCGGAGGAGTTTGAAAAGCTGATAGCGGAGGATGTCTGCGGGGAAATCTGCAGGAAGCTTCGCGCGTTCGGGTTTACCTATGTCACAATGGATCTTATGGGATATCGCACGGGAAGTATGAATGAGACACTATAGACAATATTTGACGGCAGGAGAGGCAGCAGGTCGGGAGGGACAGTCGTGGAGATAAATCGGACAAGCGGCAGCATTTTAAAAATGCTTCTGGCATTTTCTGTTCCGTACCTGCTGTCTTATTTTTTACAGACTTTGTACGGACTGGCGGATCTGTTTATCATCGGCCAGTTCAGCGATGTGGCCGGGACAACCGCTGTCTCCGTGGGCAGTCAGGTCATGCACATGGTGACGGTGATGATCGTCGGGCTTGCCATGGGCACCACGGTGATGATCGGGCGCGCGGTCGGTGCGAACCGCCGTGAGGAGGCCGCACATGCGGTCGGCAATACGATTTTGCTTTTCGTCGCAGTTTCCCTGGCGCTGACCGCAGTTCTTCTTTTGCTGCGGGAGCCGATTATCACGGTTATGCAGACCCCGGCGGAGGCTGTGGACGGAATGAAGGATTATCTGACCATCTGCTTTATCGGGATTCCGTTTATCACGGCCTACAATGTCATAAGCTCGATTTTCCGCGGGCTGGGCGACTCGAAAAGCCCGATGTATTTTATCGCGGTCGCCTGCTGCGCGAATATACTCCTCGACTATCTTTTCATCGGATTTTTCCGGCTGGGACCGGCCGGGGCGGCGCTGGGAACCACGTTGGCGCAGTCCTTCAGCGTGGTGATCGCTCTGGTTGTGATTATCCGGAAAAAGATGCTTTCTCTGACAAGACAGAGCTTTCAGCCCTCCGCCGTTGTCATGAAAAGCCTGTTGGCCGTCGGTCTGCCGGTGGCTGTACAGGACGGCTGTATTCAGGTTTCGTTCCTGATTATCTCGGCGATCGCTAACAGCCGGGGGCTGACGGATGCCGCTGCGGTGGGCGTTGTGGAAAAGATTATCGGTATTCTTTTCCTGATCCCCTCGTCCATGCTTTCCTCCGTCTCGGCGCTCTGCGCCCAGAATATCGGGGCTGGGTTCTACGACCGGGCGAAAAAGACCCTGTTTTACGCGATCGGCATTGCCACAGGCGTCGGACTCGTTGCGGCGGTCTGTATGCTCTTTGCTGCGGAGGCAGTGGTTGGGCTTTTTGTCAGCGACGGCGCCGTTATTCTGGCCGGCGCACAGTATCTGCACGGTTATGTATGGGACTGTGTTCTTGCCGGGATTCATTTTTGTTTCAGCGGGTACTTTTGTGCCTGCAAAAAATCCGGGATTTCTTTTCTCCACAATATTATCTCCATCATCTGCGCCCGTATCCCGCTGGCGTATCTGGCGTCGAAGATGTTTCCGGACAACCTGATGCCCATGGGGCTGGCGACGGCCGTCGGCTCCGGCGTGTCCGTCATTGTCTGCGTCATCGCATACACTCTGATGCGGAAGAAAAATCCGGAAAGCTGAAAGTCGTGATGGCCAGATCCGGCCGGCTCTGTTACAATGGTTACCATGACAACAAAAATTATTTTCTTTATCGTATTCTGGATTCTGCTCGCAATCATCGCATACCGGGACGGGAAAACCCGACGAATTTCAAACGGACTTGTGCTGATGGTGGCGGCAGCGGCAATTTTCTCAATTCCCTTTATTCCGGAACCGGGTTTGGCACAGAGAGCAGTCGGCGCACTGATTGTCAGTGTTCCGTTGATTGTCCTGACACTGGTGGTTCCGCGCAGCTTCGGCGGCGGAGATATCAAACTCGCGGCAGCCATGGGTCTTTTCCTCGGCTGGGAGGGGATGCTTTGCGCTTTTGTCATTGCGGTGCTTTCCGCGGGAGTCTACTGTGCCGTTATGTTGGTGCGCCGAAGGATGCAGATTCGGTCCGTGTTTGCGTTCGGCCCGTTTCTCTGCCTCGGAGGAGCGGTTGCGGCCTGTCTTATTTTCGTATGAAAACCTTATTGTGAATACAGGAAAAACCGAGTATACTGTGAGTTACAGAAGGAGTCGATATGATACACACATTGATTATAGGCGCAGGGGCCATCGGCATTGCCATGGGTGCATCTCTCTTTTCTCAGGGCATGGAGATTACATTCCTTGCCAGAGAAAATACGGGAAAAGCCATTCGGGAGGGCGGCATTCGGCGCACCGGCCTCTTTGGGGAGATTGCGGTTCCAGCTGAGGAAATCGCGGTGATTGAAGATCTCGCCGACCTTGCGGATCACAGCATCGACTACGTTTTGGTCTGTACAAAGACATTGGCCAACGCAGATGTCGCCGCAAAGCTGGCGGATCAACGGGAGAAACGAAAGGCTGACGGCAGAATTGTTATCATGCAGAATGGCTGGGGCAATGATGTGCCGTTTCGTGCGTATTTTTCCGAGGGGGAGATTTATCAGGCGCGGGTGATCACCGGCTTTTCCAGAACTGCACCGAATGTCAGCAACATCACGGTTCACACCGCTCCGATTCTGCTGGGGTCTCTGTATGGGAAAAACACGGATTGTGCGGAGCCGTTGGCGCATGCCGTTGCCGCGTCCGGTATTCCCTGTGAGACAACTGCCGTGTTGTCGGAGGCACTCTGGGCGAAAATGCTCTACAATACGACATTGAATCCGCTCGGCGCCATTCTCCGGGTTCCTTACGGAAAACTGGCGGAATCCGATGATTCCAGAGCGATTATGGACCGACTGATTGATGAGACGTTTGCCGTGATGAGATGTCACGGATACCGCACGTTCTGGGAGACGCCGGAGGCTTATAAAAGCGAATTTTATAATAAACTGATTCCGGATACTGCTGCGCACCGTTCTTCCACGCTGCAGGACATGGAGAAAAAACAAAAGACGGAAATTGACACATTAAACGGGTGTATTGTCCGTCTTGCGGATCAATATGATCTGGAGGTTCCGACGCATCGGATGATCTGTGAGCTGATTGGCGCGCTGGAACATAACTATTAATCGATGAAAGAGGTACCCGGATGGGACGGTTACAGAAGAACTGGAAAGAGAAATTTATCACATCTACATTAGAGCGGGGAGAGACAGCTTTTCAGAATCACAAGGTCGTTGACCTGAAACAGGATGGGGACAGATATTCGGCGGCTGTTCTGGATCGAGCCCGCAATGAGGTGTCTCTGACACTTCAAAACGGGGCTCCGACTCGGATGAACTGTCACTGCCCCGTCGCGCGCAGCGGAAATTGTTGTGTACATATGGCGGCACTTCTCATTGCAATCGAGGCGATGGATCATCCGAAGCAAATATCGTCGGAAAATGGCGGGAAAGATCCTTCCAAACGCGATGACACAAGGAGGACCGGGCGTACTGTAAAAGAAGAAGTCAAACGCGAGACAAAGAAAGAGATTGAGCGCGCGGCAAAAGAAGAGGCGCAGCGGGCCGAACGCCGTGCCGCGAGGGAAAAGCGGAAAGCAGAGCGGGCCGAGAAGGAGGCACAGCAGAAAGCGGCGGCGGAAGCACTGCGGCAGAGACAGCTTGAAAAGCAGAAGGCCGAGGAGGCGCGTAGGGAAGCGATTCGTCAGGAGAAAAAGGTTGAAGAGGAGCGGCGCCGACAGAAACACATCCGGGATGAGGAGGCGGCAAGGGCAGATGCCGATAAGCGAAAAAAACAGGAGGAACGGGCATGCCGTACCGAGACATATTCCCTGCTTGGCGATACATGGAGAGATGATGAGGATGAGGCGATTGTTCACGGCAGTATTGAGTCATTGAACAGATACAGCTATTTTGATGCCGAGTCGATTTTTCAATCCGCGGATCTGTCAGATGATCTTCGCGAAGCAGGCATAGAACTGTATGATCAGGGTGTTGTGGACGGGGTGTCGGTAGAGACCGGATACGAACGCAACAGCCGTTCGTTGTATGAAAACGACACGGATATGATTGGCGTGGCATCATGGCAGGGAAAAGAGGGGAGATCAGAATTTCAGACAACGGTATATTTCACCAGAGATTCTGTTCGCCGGGTGCAGTGCACCTGTCCGAAATGCATGAAAAGCTATAACTGGTATTATGAATCGAAAGCGACCTGTGCCTATGCCGCCGCTGTGCTGACGGCGCTGAAGGATTGCCTCGCATCGAATCCTGTTGGAGATGCAACGGACTGGAATGCCAAAAGACTGCTTTCCCTGTATGACAAAAAGAGAACCAATCTGTTTATAGCAGACCGAACGGCAGAGACAGAGAGCCTCACATTAAAGCCCCGTCTGGTGAAAAAGGGCGGAGCATTGTCGGTTTCCTTTAAAATTGGCATCGGGAAATTGTTTGTCATTAAACAACTGGATGAATTCTGCGAAAATGTGAGAAATGCAGAGACCGCTGCCTACGGATCCAATACCAGCTTTAATCATCGCCGGAGCAACTTTACAGACAGCGGGCAAAAATGGATTCGTTTTATCGAGCGTATCGTGCAGGAGGAAGAGGAGTTTTGCCAGCGCATGGCAGAAGCCGTGCGTTCCCGCTACTATTATCACAGATCGGTTAAAGTTGGGGGCTCGCTGGATATGTTCGGCTGGCGGCTGGATGAGCTTTATAAGGAACTGGCGGATGAGTCTGTGGAATATGAGGATCGCGATGCGGTCGGAAAGGTGAAAAAGGTTCTGCGATGCGGGGAGGGAAATCCGCATGTGACATTTCAGATTGAAGAGGCGAATCTTTCTTCGAAGAGAAAAGGGAAAAAATCGGGAAAAGCAACGCCGCACAGTGCGCCATCTGACGGTGAGTTTCACGGCATACAGGTTTCCGGCACCCTTCCGGAACTGTTTTTCGGGATGGATTGTGCCTATTATGTCAGCGATAATTTGCTGTGTCGGTCCTCACAGGGATTTCAGGAAAAAATCGAGAATTTCGCGGAGATGGTGGACGAGAGCGGAAGATTTACTTTCCGCGTCGGAAGGAAAAATCTGTCAGAGTTTTATTATCATCTTCTGCCGGAGCTGCAGGACATCGCGGATGTGGTCGAAACTGATCCGGAAAGGATACACGCTTTCCTCGCGCCTCCGGTAAAGTTCGTGTTTTATCTGGACGCCGGAAACGGTGATGTGCAGTGCCACCCGTTCGCCAGATATGACCAGACGGAGCTGTCGCTCATGGATCATATGAATCCGGCGTTTCAGGGGACATTGGAAACATACCGCAATGTGCAGGCGGAGCAGGAGATGTTGTACCGCCTGTATACATGGTTTCCTGTTATTGATATGGAAAACGAGGAGCTTTCCTGTGACGGAGACGAGGAACTGATTTATCAGATTATGACCTCAGGAGTGGAGGAACTGTTGGCGCTGGGTGAGGTGCAGTGCACAGATCGCTTCCGCGCACGTCGGAAAGTTCGGCCGGTGAAGATATCTGTCGGAGTTTCGGTATCCGGAGGACTGCTCGATCTGGATATCGTCACAGATGATGTGCCTCCGGAGGAGCTGCTGGATATCCTGAACGCTTATCGGGAAAAGAAAACCTATTACCGGCTGAAGGACGGTTCCTATGTGGATATGGACCGGCAGTCTCTGGATCTGCTTCTGGAGCTGATGGAATCCATGCACATAAAGCCCGGAGATTTTGTACAGGGAAAGATGCATCTGCCGCTTTACCGCACGCTCTATCTGAATAAGATGCTGGAGGAGAACGAGGGCGTTTACAATGACAGGGATCGCCATTTCCGTGAAATGGTCAAGGAATTCAAGACTGTAAATGATGCGGACTTTGATGTTCCGTCAAGTCTTTCCGGGATCATGCGTAGATACCAGAAAGATGGGTATAAATGGCTGAGGACTTTGGAAACATGGAAGCTTGGCGGTATTCTGGCCGACGATATGGGCTTGGGAAAAACCCTGCAGATCATTGCACTTCTGCTTTCCGCAAAGGAGCGGAGTGTCACGGAAGCGCCCACTTCCCTTGTGGTGGCTCCGGCATCTCTGGTCTTCAACTGGGGCGAGGAATTTGCACGGTTTGCGCCGGAGATGAAGATCCTGCTGATTACCGGCACACAGAAGGAGCGTCAGGAAAAAATTGCTGCCTGCCGTGAGTACGATGTGGCGGTGACATCATATGATCTTTTAAAACGTGATATCAATCTGTACGAGGAGATTACATTTGAATATGAAGTGATCGATGAGGCACAGTATATCAAAAACCATACTACCGCCGCGGCTAAGGCGGTCAAGGTAATAAAGAGCAGATATCATTTTGCCCTGACTGGTACGCCGATTGAGAACCGCCTGAGTGAGTTGTGGAGCATTTTTGATTTCCTGATGCCGGGATTTCTGTATACCTATGAGGTTTTTCGGCGTGAGATGGAGACACCTATTGTCAAGTATCAGGATGAACAGGCGATGCAGCGTCTTCAGAAAATGACCGGGCCTTTCATCCTGCGCCGTTTGAAGGAGAATGTTCTGAAAGATCTGCCGGACAAGCTGGAGGAGGTACGCTATGTACAGTTCGATGCAAAGCAGCAGCAGCTTTACGACGGTCAGGTTCTGCATATGCGCCGACTCATCGCCAGTCAGGATGCGGCGGAGTTTAACCGGAACAAGCTGGCAGTTTTAACCGAGCTTATGCGGCTGCGGCAGATCTGCTGCGATCCGTCCCTGTGCTTTGAAAGTTATCAGGGAGAGTCCGCGAAGGCTGACGCCTGTATGGATCTGATACAGATTGCTATCGACGGCGGGCATCGAATGCTCCTGTTTTCCCAGTTTACATCCATGCTGGATATTTTGCAGGGACGGTTGGACAATGCAAACATACCGTATTATACGATCACGGGAAGCACATCAAAACAGAAGCGGTTGGAGCTGGTGAAGGACTTTAACGCCGGAAATGTCCCGGTTTTTCTGATTTCGCTGAAGGCGGGCGGCATTGGATTGAATCTGATCGGTGCGGATGTTGTAATTCACTATGATCCGTGGTGGAATGTCGCCGCGCAGAATCAGGCTACGGACCGGGCACATCGCATCGGACAGACAAAAAAAGTGACAGTATTTAAATTGATTGTCCGAAATTCAATTGAGGAGAAAATTCTTGCGCTTCAGGAGACGAAACGGGATCTTGCCGATCAGGTGATCGGCGGAGACGCCGGGCAGCTCGCCGGCATGAGCAGGGATGATCTGTTGGAGCTGTTGGGTGAAACTTAACGGAAAGGGATGAAATCTATGGCTGGTACGATCATATGCCTCGGCGATTCCAATACCTACGGTTATGATTCGCGGTCGTTTCTGGGAAATCGTTATCCGGAAGATGGCCGGTGGCCGGAGATTCTGGGCACGCGGACAGAGTGGACGGTTCGGAATTTCGGGAAAAACGGGCGGTGTATCCCGTATTTTCTCCCAGAAATTACCTATGTCTGTGACCGTCTGACCGGGTGGAAGGATGAGGCGTCGCCGGTGTGGATCTGGGTCATGCTGGGAACAAACGATATTCTCCACAACCCGCAGATGACCGCGGAGTCTGTGACGGAGCGGATGGAGCGGTTTTTGAAAAAGATTATGGAGCGGGAAGAAATCCGAAAGGGGTCGATCCGGCTTCGGCTGATTTCTCCGGTGCACCTTCGGCGCGGCCAGTGGGTGGAGACTGATGAGCGGTGCCGGGAGTCTGAGAGGCTTGACGATTGCTACCGCAGGCTGGCGGGAAAGCTTGGGGTTGCATTTACCTGCGCGGGGGACTGGGATATACCGGTGCTTTTTGACGGCGTGCATTTTTCCGAGGACGGACACCGGAAGTTTGCGGACTGCGCCATTCGGGAACTGGGGCTTGTGTCGGGAGAAACGAAAGTATGCGACTGATTCACTGTGCGGACCTGCATCTGGATTCCGGAATGCGGACGCATCTTACGAAGGAAAAGGCCAGAGAGCGGAAAAAGGAGCTGCTGCTGACATTTCAACGGATGGTGGAGTATGCCGCTGAAAATGAGGTGGAGGCGATTCTCATCGCGGGCGATCTCTTCGACACGAGGAATATTTCCGCGACCGCCTGCCATGCGGTGTGGGATGCCGTGTGCAGCCACAGTGAAATCACGTTCTTTTATCTGAAGGGGAATCACGATACGGAGCGGTTCCTCGCGGAGCGGGAGATATTGCCGGATAATTTTAAGACCTTCGGCACGGAGTGGACGTCATGGCCGCTTGGGGAGCGGATTGTTGTCTCCGGGTTGGAGCTGACGGAGGAGAATGCGGGAAACGCATACCATTCTCTGGTGCTGCGGCCGGAGAAGTTTCATATTGTTATGCTTCATGGGCAGGAGACGAAAACCGGCGCGAAGGACCGGGCGCAGGTCATCCGCCTCCGTGACCTGAAGCACAAGGGGATTGACTATCTGGCGCTGCGACATATTCATTCTTACAAAGAAGGGCAGAGCGATGCCCACGGCGTCTGGTGTTATCCCGGCTGTCTGGAGGGACGGGGGTTTGACGAGTGCGGGGAGCATGGGTTTGTCCTGCTGGATGTGGATGAGAGCGTTGGAACATGTACGCGCCGGTTTGTGCCGTTTGCGAGCCGGAGACTCTGGGAGGTACCGGTAGATATCAGCGCGTGTGAGACACCGGCTGAGATGCTGGGCCGGATCCGGGAGGCGCTGGGCGGATTTAAGGGGGAATTGCCTGAAGCTGCGAAGCAAATATCGATGGATACGGATACACTGCCGGTATGGCGTCCGGTGACATCGACCGATCTGGTGAAGGTTGTCCTGACCGGGGAGATGGACGTTGAGAGCCGGATTGATTCGGACTACCTGCAGAAATCTCTGGAGCCGGACTTTTATTTTGCAAAGGTATCCGATGAGACAACCCTCCGCGTGGACGCGGATCGGTTTTCGCTGGATGAGACGCTGAAGGGGGAGTTTGTCCGAACCGTGATGGCAGCGGAGGATCTCTCGGAGGAAGAGCGCGCTACCGTCATTCGCTTCGGCCTGCGCGCGATCGCCGGGGAGGAGGTACTGGGGTGCGACTGATTCGATGCCATATTGAGAATTTCGGAAAGCTTCACGATGTTTCCATAGATTTTGAACAGGGCTGCCATGTTATCTGCGAGGAAAACGGCTGGGGAAAGAGCACGTTGGCAGCGTTTATCCGGGTGATGCTGTTTGGCTTTGAGGGGGAGAGCCGGAGAAAAAATATCGAGAATGAACGGAAGCGCTATCAGCCGTGGCAGGGCGGAGGCTACGGCGGGAGCCTGACCTTTGAGGCCGGAGGTGCGGTCTATACGGCAACGCGGATTTTCGGAGATAAGAAGGCAAACGACAGTTTTGAACTCCGGAACGCTGCGACCAATGTGAAGAGTGACGCGTATACGGAGAATCTGGGCGAGGCGCTGTTTGCACTCACCAGCGAATCATTCGTGCGCTCGG
>JAJQBV010000009.1 GCA_021203115.1 Clostridiales bacterium
CCTGCGACCTCTGCGTCCCGAACGCAGCGCTCTACCAAACTGAGCCACGCATCGTCATGTTTAACGGCCTGCTTTTTGCAAGCCGCTCATATATAATACTGGTTTTCCTGCTAAATGTCAACAGTTTTTTCAAGGGCTTTTTTCAGCACTTTCGCGGCGTTCTCTTCCGCTGCTGCCATGCCCTCTATCGCTCCACACAGCCGCCCTGTACGCTGGCCAGGTGCTCGTCAATGAGCTGCTTTAACGTAACACTGTCCATATAGTCGGAAATCACCTTATACATGCCTTCCCAAAACCCTACCGTGGGACAATATTTGTAGCGCTCGCACTCGTTGACTTCCGGTTCCAGACAGGCGATGGGTGCAAAGCTCCCCTCTATCGCGCGGAGAATCTCACCGGCCGTGTATTTCTCCGGCGCACGGCTCAGACGATACCCGCCCTGCGCGCCGCGGACACTGCGAACCAGCCCGGCCCGGTGAAGCGGGGTGACAATCTGCTCCAGGTACTTAATTGAAATATTCTGTCTGGAAGAGATATCCTTCAGTGAAATATAATTTTCTTCGCCGCCGTGGACACCCAGATCGACCATCAGACGCAGCGCATATCTTCCTTTTGTCGATACCTTCATGGAAAGCCTCCTTGTATTCCCTGTAAACCTACTTGTTATATAGTAATACAAAAAGGCATTTCCTGCAAGTCAAATTATGCAAAAAACGGAGGCATGTTTCCACGCCTCCGCATCTTCCTCATCTTTCACATAATTTTCTTCCACGAATCCCTACTGTTCCTCCAGTATCCGCAGATCCCACGCGCCGACCGTGATCTCTGTCCCCGCGGCAACCGCCTCGCCGGTGAGCACATCGACGGCATCGCCGTAGCGGTAGGAAACCCTGCGCTCTTCAGGCGAGTAGTTCAGATAATACCGAACCATTTTTCCGTAGTCGTTGACGCCCTTGCGGACAGCCACGCCCGCCGTTTCCTCGGACAGGTCTACGCCTGCCTCCTCCAGAACAATATGACAGACATTGGCGAGCACCTCCTCATCCGCCATGGTTCCGACATAGGTCGCCGTCCCCTTTCCGTAATGGTTCCGGGTGATGGCCGCGTATTTCTTCCAATTATAATGGTCATAGGAGGCCAGAACCTCTGCGCCGTGGGGAATCAGCAGCTCCATGAACTTCTCCGCCTTGTGCTCTTCCGCGCCGACCACCGCTCCCGAAAGGCCGACCAGCCCGCGAGGCAGGGTATATTCGTGGTAAATCACACCGAGGGACTCATTCAGAATCCCCGGCTGCACACCGCAGCGCACCTTGTTGTTCTCGTTCGAATACCCGCTCTTAAAGGAGGCGATCAGATGCCCGCCGTTCTCAACAAACCGGTTCAGGCGATGGAGCAGCTCGTCCTCTGCCGCATAGAGCGCAGGCGCCACGATTACCCGGTAGTCCTCCAGATTTTCGGACTCCGGCCAGAGAATGTCGCACTCCACATTCATATCGTAAAGCGTGTCAAACATCCACCGGAAGACATCATTGTACTGAATCCCCGGCCTTTCTACAGGAAACTCGATCGGGAAATATTTCAGCGCGGTAAGGGACGGATTGCTGACCAGAATGGCCACCTCGTTTTTCTTCTTTAAGTTGACCAGATGATCTCCCTTCGCGGCGAACTCCTCCCCGATCCGGCAGGCCTCCCGATATGTGGCATTTTCCTCAAAATCCTGACTCAGAATCCCGCGCCAGTATGTCTCCACCGAATTGTGAATAGAATGCCAGTGCCAGTACATCACGCTGTTGGCTCCCTCGGAAAGATGACTGTACGCCTGAAGGCGCAGCTGACCCTGATAGGGCAGCCAGCTGATATATCCCTGCGCCTGTGTCTCCAGAATCAGATAGTTCTCACCGCCCTTTAACGAACGGGCGATATCGCCGCCGAACGCGATCTCCTTTCCGGTCAGGAGATCCTGGGACGGATGGTAAATATCAAACCCAGCCATCGTCACCGCGCGCGCCTCCTGAAAATGATCCGCGTCCGGCTGAATTCCGAAAGAATAATCCCGCCACTCCCCGTCAAAGTTGTGGGTGATAAACTGATCCTCGCGCCGGTATTCGTTCACGATATCCGCCTGCCAGCAGAGAAACTCCGTGACCAGCGACCGCTGGAATTTCTCAAACTCCGCCTTCAGGCTCTGGTTGCAGGCCGACCGCACATCCACGTAATCCTCCCATGAATTCAGACGGTTGCTCCAGTAGTCCAGCCCGAACTCCCGGTTCATGGCGTCCGTGTCGTCGTGGAATTTTTCACGGAGGTATACGAGAAACTGCCGCTGCACATTCTCCCCGGCGGTGCCGTAGTGTTTCATCTCATTATCAATCTGATAGCCGATCACGCACTTCCGGTGCGCCGTCACTTTCATCAGCTCACGGATCACGCGCTCCGCGTAAAACCGGTAATCCGGATTCGTGATATCCATCTGTTGCCGGAATCCATAGCCGTTTCTCCCGTTTTCCGTGACCGCCATCACTTCCGGATGCCGCTTCACCATCCATGTGGGAATCGCATAGGTCGGCGTGCCGATGATCACAAAGATATCCGCCGCCTCCATGGCATCCATAACCCGCTCCACATGAGAGAAATCAAACACGCCGGGCTGTGGCTCACAGGTGCTCCATGTCGATTCCGCGATCCGGACCACATTGATCCCGGCCTTTTTCATCATCTGCACATCCTTCTCCAGACGGTCATAAGGCATATATTCATCGTAATACGCTGCTCCGAAAAGTAATTCTTTCATTGATTCAATCTCCCTTCATACATCCATCAGCATATCCGATTCCCGCACATTTCACAAGGGGAAAATGCCCCGAAACCGCAATCGCAGCTCCGGGGCACCTCCTCTTTCATGCACCTATACCATGTTCAAAGACTGTAAATCCATTTAATCATCCATCTCATCGATGTAATCCGCGACGGACTCGCCCGCCATACGGCCGGAGTTGACGGCAAATCCCATCGTGTTGCCGGGCAGCGTGAAGTTGTAGCTGTCGCCGTAGATGGTGTTTGCGTCGGAGCCAGCGCTGTAAAGACCCGGAATCGGATTCTGCTCCGCATCCAAAACCTCACAGTACTTGTTGACCCGCACGCCGCCGACTGTGCCGTATGCCGCAATGTAGTATTTTCCTACCAGATAGCCGCCCTTGCCGGTGATGGGATGCAGATACTCCTGCTGCTTGTGGAACTGTGTATCGCAGCCCGTATCGCACATATCGTTGTACTCGTCCAGCACATCCTCCAGCTTCTCTTCGTCGATGCCGAGCTTCTCCGCCAGCTCCTCGATGTCATCCGCACGGATAAATCCGTCGTAGCCCTCCTCCTCGGCGCGGTCAAACTCCGCGTCGACTGCGAGGAACGCGTCCTCCGGATGCACGATATCAAAGATGTCCGGGCCGTTCTTCTTGTAATTTTTCAGAATCGCCTGATCCATGATGCAGTATCCGTAGTGACCGGGCTGCAGGGAGAGCGCATTTCCGGTATAAGTGGTGTTGCCCATCATTCCCTCGTTCATGAACCGGTCGCCGTTCTGGTTGATCAGCAGGTTCGGCTGACGCAGGACCGCATCCAGAAGGAACCAGTTTAAGTTATCCTTGAGCTGATAGATCATCTCAATGTTCGCGCCGAACTTCTGCGCACCGGCATTCCACATCATATTCAGGCCGTCGCCGTTCGTGCCCGGTACGTTGAAGGGGAAATAATCTTCCCAGAGGTTGTAACCGAAGTTCTCCTTGATCATCTTCGCATTGGTTCCGAAACCGCCGGTCGCAACGATAACTGCCTTAGCCCGCGCCTCGATCTCCTCGCCGTCCTTGTCAACAGCCTTCACGCCCACGCAGGCGCCGTCCTCCATGATCAGCTCCTTCACCGGGGTCTCCAGATAAATCTGTGCGCCCAGCTCCTTCGCCTTCTCTGTCATGATGTGGACCATTGGACCGGCCGCGCGGGGTCCGATCACGCCGTTCTCCGGCTTGACGATATGCCAGGTCGCCTCAGACTCGCGGAAATAGCGGAAGCATCCCGCGAACTCCACGCCCATATCCTCCAGCCACTCGATCGTGTCTGCGGACTTGTTGAAATAAGTCTGCACCAGATCATTGTCGACGCGGTAATGCGTGTACTCCATATGACGGTTCAGGGCGTCGCCCACCGTGATATCGCAGAAGCTGTTTTTCTGCTGCTTCGTGCCGATGCCGAGCGGTCCCATACCCATGTTCGCCGCGCCGCCGGTCGTATTCGACTTCTCAAACACGATCGTCTCAAGATCATTCTCACCCGCCGTGATGGCCGCCGCGAGACCGGCCGGACCCGCCGCTACAACGATTACATCAGTCTCCATTTTCTTCATTTCATTAATTCCTCCATTCATAATTTTTTACTCATAACCTGAAAACCTGCAGTATTCCATGCAAATTTCAGGAAGTATTCTTTTTATCAGACATCCGGAGCATCCGTCCCAAAAAATATTACCTTCGCTTCTTAAACTTCCCAACCTTCGTCAGCCTTGTCGGCAGCTTCGGCACACGTCCCGCCGTCTGCACGATCGCGCCATGCTCGCAGGCCTCCAGACACTTCCCGCATTTATCGCACTCGAACTCGTCGATCATGTGGATATAACCGGCCTGCCCCTCGATGGCGCCCTTCGGACAGACATCCGCACATGCCTCGCAGCCCTGACATTCGTTGGGATCAATGTACATCGTCATGAAAGCGCTGCAGACATTGTTCGCACATTTTTTCTTTTTAATGTGGTCCGTGTACTCGTCCTCGAAGTATTTCAGCGTTCCCATGACAAAATCCGACGCCGTCTGACCCATGCTGCAGGGTGTGGAGAAGGTCATGGCCTCGCCGATCTCCGCAAGCATCTCCGGGAAGTTTTTCTTTCCCTGTCCCATGGTAATCTCCCGCTCCATCGTGTGAAGCTGTACCAGCCCCTCGCGGCAGAAGGTGCATTTGCCGCAGCTATGCCGCCGCTCCGCCTCCAGAAGCTGCGCCGCCTCGTGAATCAGACAGCAGGTTGGCGCGTAAAGCGTGACCACACCGTTTCCGATCTGTGTGTCACTCTCGATGACCATGTCCAGAGCGGTGGCCGCATCGTAAAGCTTCGTCCCGATCGTGACGGCCTTCGCATCTGTCTCACCGACCAGATCGGACACCTTTGTTCCGTAGGCAACCTTTGTCAGCGCGCCGGTCTCGCCGTCCCGGCAGACCGCCATGTAGGTTCCGGGCTCATAATTTCCCTCGAAAATATCTGCCAGCGCAGCCAGCGTCTCGAAGTGGTGGAACGCGCCGCCGCGGCTCTCCCGCACATTGACAATGCCGTTAAAAATCTGCACGCCGTACTCCGATGCCTTGTTTGCCAGCTCCTTCGCATACTCTGTCTCGTTCTCCGGAAGGAAAAGATACAGCTCCTGCGCGTCCACGGCCAGCGCCGCAATTTTCATTCCGGTCAAAACCTTGTCCGGATCGTCCTTTAAAATCGCCAGAAGCGCCCCGTTTAAGTCGGAATTGTTCAGACCGGCCACCACACGGATGGGATTCGTCTGAAATGCGCGCTCCTCGTTGACCAGATTCCACTTGTCCGCCACCGGAGTGCGGTCCGCGCCGAACTCCAACAGGCCTTCCGCCGCAATCTTTGCGATTATCTGCTCCGCGCCCATTGCTTTCGCATTCTCATACGCTTTCATTATGCCTCCACCTCCTTCTGTTCATTGGAAAACTCAGTCCACAATCTGGAAGGATGAATCTGCAGCCGGAGGTCACACTGCAGGCAGCGGCCTGACTCTCCGCAGATATCGCTGTCGCAGATGCCGAAGTCAAACGGTTTGAAATTGTCCTGCCGCTCCTCCACCGGGAGAATCTGTTTTTTCGCCGCGGTGAGATAGCCGAAGCCCTCAGATTTGCCGATGTACGGATCCGCGAACTGCTCCGGCGCGAGAACCTCGCTGATGTCGCCGTCGCCGCCCAGATAAAGGTCGATCTGCTCCGCAGCCTCTCTGCCGGACGCGATCGCCTGAACGACGGATTTTGTTCCGTAGGTCACATCGCCCGCCGCAAAAATCCCTTCCACGAATGTCGCCAGTGTTTTCGGATCCACGACGATGCTGTTTGCCTTGTCGAGCTGCAGGCCGCATTCCGGCGTCAGCTCCGACCACTGGCCGGTGGCAAAGATGACGGTGTCGCCGTCGATGTGATGCTCGGAGCCCTCCTCCTTCTCGGTGATCGCCCTGCGGTTCTCATCGAAATAGAAGCGTTTTACGTTCATAAAGTCCACACCGGTTACATGATCTTCACCGGTGATGCGCTCAAAGGTCTGCGCCGGATGGACAAAGATGCCCTCCTCCTGCGCCTGCTCGATCTCCTCGTCGTCGGCAGTCATCGCTTCCCGCGCCTCCAGACAGGCCAGATGAATTTCCTCTGCGCCGAGCCGTTTCGCGGTTCTCGCACAGTCAAACGCCACGTTGCCGCCGCCGAGAACAATGATCCGCTTGCCGATGCCGGTTTCCATCCCCATGCTGGCTTTCCGCAGGAAATCAATGTTCACATGCACGCCCTCCAGATCCTTTCCCGGGATGGGAAGCCGGACGCCCATGTGATTTCCCGTCGCCATGAGCACCGCGTCATATTCGCCCAGAAGATCAACGGGATTGTTGATCCGGACGCCGGTCTCCATGACCACGCCCTGATCCGAGATGACCTTTGCCTCTTCCGCGACCACATTGCGGGGAAGACGGTAGGACGGAATGCCGTAGGACATCATGCCGCCGACCGTCGGAAGCTCTTCCTTCACGGTCACCGCATGCCCCTGCTTGCGCAGATAGTATGCCGCCGTCAGGCCGGCCGGGCCGCCGCCCACCACGCACACCTTTTTCCCGGTATCCGGAAGCTGCTTGCCCTTACCCTTCCAGTAGGAGCCGGTGTCATGCTCCGCCGCGTACCGCTTAATCTCGCGGATGGACATGGCCTCGCTGACCTCATTTCTCTTGCACTCCTTCGCACAGGCCTGCGTGCAGATCAGGCCGAGCGTGTGCGGGAAAGGAGCCTTCTCGCGGACGACCGCAGCAGCTGCGTCGCAGTTGCCCTCCTTCACGAAACGGATATAGCGCGGAATGTCCGTGTGCACCGGACATGCGTACCGGCACGGAACCAGCGCATCCTCTTTTTTCACATTTGTCGTCAGCAGCTGAATCTTGTCGCGGATGGTGCCGGTGGGACATACCTCCGCACAGGCGGTACAGAACCTGCAGTCCGCATCCTTCAGCAGCTTATCATGCAGCGTGCCGACATAGGTCTCCATGTCCTTTTTCTGATACTGCAGAACGCCCACGCCGCGCAGATTGTTGCAGGCGCGGACACAGCGGCCGCAGAGCACACAGCGATTCATATCGTGCGTCAGCAGCGGGTTCTCCTCGTTCATCTTGATGCCCTTGCTGCGGACGCGCATGCGCGCATTGTTTGCGCCTATGTACTGGATCAGGGTCTGCATTTCACAGTTGCCGTACTTGGGACATGTGGAGCAATCCTCCGGATGCCCCGCCAGCAAAAGCTCCAGCGCCAGCGTTCTCAGCTTGTTTACCTGCTCCGTCTTCGTATGGATGACCATACCATCCTTTGCCCGCAGTGTACAGGACGGGGTGACGCCCTCCTGACCGTCCACCTCCACAATGCACATGCGGCAGGAGCCATTCTCCGGAAGATCCGGATGGTGGCACAGGTGCGGAATGTAGATGCCGTTTTGCAGGGCACATTCCAGCACATTTGCGTTGTCCTCCACTGTCAGGCGGACACCGTCAATCGTGATAACTGCCATGTTTACCTCCTCCGTAACTACCGTTCAACCGGTGTTTTCAACATTTGTTGACTTTCTGATAAAATTATAACATAATACTCTTATATTCGCCTCATACAGGTGTTGAAATATCCGTTTTTTACAGATTTTATTTTCAACAAATGTTGAATTCAACGCATGTGCGAAAATATCAGAAACAGGAGGAATCTCATGATCCGTCTGCAGAATCTGCTTGAAAACCTAAGTGAATCCGACGGTCTTGCCGTCACCTCTCTCCACAGTCCGGAGCGGATGGTAAACCGGGCGGAAATCCTGACCACAGACACCATTCCCGACACGGGAACGCTCTATCTGTCCGCTGGGCGGAACACGCTGAAAAGTCACCGCCTTCAAGAACGGATTCTGACGCTGTCCGAGCCCTGCCTGATCCTGACGGACAAGGCGCAGGAACTGCCGTTTCCCCTGATTCTGGTCCGCGAGATTCACGATGTCAACCAGCTTTTTGCCTCCATTCTGCAGCGGCTTCGCTTCGAGGAGGAGCTTCAGTTCGAGACGACGCAGCTCTATCAGCTCCTCTACACCGGAAAAGGGCTGGATGACATCGTCCTTCATGCACAGAACATGCTGGGGCGGGCGGTCTCTGTTCTGGATGCCGGTTATACCATGCTGGCCGTCTCCCCGATGATGTGGGAGCTCCCCTTCGGCGTGGAGAGCAACGATGCCGGCGCGACTTCGATTGACTCCGCGCACAGGAGGTGAAAAGCCTGCGCCGGCTGAATATCGAACAGCAGATTTACCAGCACACCCACGCCTTTTTCGTTCAGACGGAAGACCACCCGGACACCAACTGGATCTTCTGCGCCATCCGCATCCAGCATGTCATGTCCGGCTATGTGGCGGTCTGCCTGCCCGACCGGGCCGACGCCTCCGAGCGCGAGCTGCTGCTGACCTCCGTCATCGCAGACATCTGCTCCGTGGAGATGCAGAAGCACGACTTTTTCGCTCACCAGACCGGCCTCCAGTACGAGACCTTCCTCACCGACCTGATTGAGGGGCGTTTCACCAGCCTTCCGATGATTGAGTCACGTTTTAAAGTTCTGAACCGCCATCTGGGAAAATTTTTCTGTCTCGCCATCCTCTACCGGAGCGAGCCGCACAACAGCGAGCTTTTCAACGAACGGCAGATGTCCACCCTGCGAAACACCTATCCCGGCAGCATGTCTGTCGTGTACAAAAACAATATCGTCCTGCTTCTGAATCAGGATACCCCCGTCCTGCTCCGCCCGGATCTGATCCGCCCGATGGCGCAGTTTGCGCTGCAGAACCAGCTGAAGGTCTATTTAAGCCAGCCCTTCGCGGATATTCTCAAAATCAGGATCTTTTACGAGCAAGCGCAGCACACGCTGGAACTCTCCGACCCCCGCAGCCCCGACCAACTGATCTATTTCAGCACCGAAGCGCTGCCCTTCTATCTGTTCTCCAAATGCAGTTACGAGGAATTGGAGACCGGCATCCACCACCACATCTTCCAGTTGC
This sequence comes from Clostridiales bacterium, assembly GCA_021203115.1. GTDB lineage: Bacteria > Bacillota > Clostridia > Lachnospirales > Lachnospiraceae > Eubacterium_I. Next base: position 9,374 of record JAJQBV010000009.1, read on the forward strand.
AGGACTATGACCGTCAGTATCACACGGAATTCATCACCACGCTCCGGGCATATCTCGCGCACAACCGGAACGTCACGCAGACCGCGGAGTACCTCCATGTCCACCGCAGCACCCTCTTTTACCGGATGAAAAAAATAGAGGAACTGCTGGAGGTGAGCCTTTCGGACTCCCACCTGCTGTTCCTCTATGAATTATCGCTGCAGATCTGGGATTACCTGAGCCGGTAAAGCCAGTTTAAGACTGCACTTTCTTATTTTGCGTTCTTTCTTTTTCTGGAATATACCGCTCCGGCCATACCCGCCGCGCAGACCGCAATCAGTATGAAATACAGATTTACTCGATTCGTGTCACCGGTCTTGGCCGCTGTAGTTGCGGTAGCTGTGGTCGTGGTATCTGTGGTTGTACTACCCGTAGTAGTGTTATCTGTGGTAGTGGTGGTTGTAGTTGTTGTACTGTCACTCGCAGAAGTCTCGGTAAACGTAAACGCATATGTGGAAAAACAATCTGTCTCGAACGAAAGCGTTTCCGCCGCTTCTGTGTAAGTGGTCGTCAGCATGGCTGCCGCACCGTCATGCACACGCGCTGTTCCGTAGCTTCCGCTCTTTCCGCTGACCGCCGTCTGCATGGTATCCGGAATCAGAATCGTAATCGTTACATTACTGCTGATTTCCGTTATCTCAGAGACGGTATAATCTGTATCCAGTGTGCCGCTCGGATCCATCACCTGCTTGGACAGCGTGATATCCATGTAATATGTGCTGATGGAATCTGTCAACGCCGCAATCAGAGCCTTGTCCTCATCCGAAACCGTGGCATTATGGTCATTCACCGTCAAAACAAACGCGATACTGTAACCTCTCGCAAGCAATTCCCTGTCGGCATCTGACAAAAGCGCAGAAGCCGGAATATCTGCAGTCACTCCCGAAATTCCATCTACTCTTGTCGACACATTACTGGATGCGCTCTCCAACACGGCATCCGTCGGCAGCCAGACAACAAGATCATCCGCGTCGCTGTCTGTCCAGAAACTGATATCCGCACTTTTCTCTTCAGAATATACTGTGTAGGTGGTGTAGGCAGCCAGTGTCACGGACAGTTTGGACGCAAGTTCGTAGGCTGTATAGCGGATCCACTCCACATTTTCGTCATCTGTCAGGCTTGTCTCATCCCCCTCGTAAGACATCTGCATCACCGTACCGCCCCTAAAGTTGAAACCTCCAGAGAATGTGCCGTCCAGAACCGAAGTACCGTAAACATAGAGATCATGGGTGTACGCGCTATGATCAGAATCATTACCAAGTTCGGAATCATGGAACGTGACATACGCATTGTTCAGGTGAATCGCTTCTTCTTCAGAAAATCTTGAAGTGTCAATCTCAGCCGCATCCACGGCACGCCCGTTGATGCTGATATAACTCTGCGTCGCAGTCGTATCCAGACCGCTGATCTCGGATCCTATGATAACCCGGGCAGCCTCATCCGATTCGCCTGGTTCAAGCCGCAGCGATTCCGCGACATACACGTCGCCGCCGATGAAAACTGTCGATCCCGCTATGGCTTGCATGCTTCCCCAGTCACAGTTATCGCCGCCGGTAACAGTGGCGTCGCCGCCGACCGTCAGCACGCACTCGTCCACATCGTATTCCGATTCCCCGACGCAAATGCTGTCTGTCGCAGTGACATCACCGGAGACAGTGAGGGTACTTTCCCCTACGACTCCCACAGCCCAGACGTCAACACTTCCGCCAACTGTTGCAGAAGAAGAATCGAAAATTTCCATTGTGTTATAATATCCGTCTCCGTCATCTTCCTCTATGATATCGCCGCCGACCGTGACGTCCGTACCGTAGCATCCGAACCAGTCGTCATAGAAAACACTGCCGGATACGGTCAGGCTGCCGCCGTCATTATAGCAGGTGCCCGCAGTTAAGTCGCCGGATACCGTGACGGTACCGTAATTGATAAAGCCGGCGTCCCTATCTGTATTCAAATCACCGGAAATCTGCACCGCTGACCCGGGATCAACACAAAAAGAATATGCCTCAACTCCTCCTGCCGTCAGAGTACCCGATCCCATCACATCAATATAAGTTCCTTCCTCCCCATAAATCACATGGCTGCCAAGGTTTAACCCCTCCGCCCCAATCATCAGGTCTGCATCGCCGGTCAGATTACCACCATCATCCTCCACAGACACTACCACGATATCCATGTCAAGGTCGTCGCTGATCGTGCCCAGGTAGTTGCCGACCTCATAAAAATCACTCACTGTCAGGCTGTCCACTTCATCCCAGGTGGTCACCAGGTACTGCGTTCAGAGGACAGCCAGAACCTCGCCCTCTTCCTCGATCTCGGTGGAGGCAACCTCACCAATATATCCGGTATAATTCACATGGTTTAACTCATACGCATTTGACAGGTACAGATAATACGTTGCGTCTTCCGGCACATAAAAAGTCACATAATCTCCCTGCCCGGAAAAATTGAAGTAAATATATGTAAACGTTTCATCAAGCAGCAAGCCGATCAGGTTATAATCGTCCTCATCATCGACCGAGACATAAATCTCATATGTCACTCCGCCTTCCAGTTCGAACGCATAACCCTCCGCATACAGCTCAGTCTCTGTTGTGACATCCTCGCCATACAGCCATCCCCACGAGAGCAGGTCGCTGCTCGCCGTAGTGGTCTTGGTCAAATCTCCGGAAAAATCGCCGATCTCCGTTGCAGTATAGAAATCTGCATTATAGAGATCGCCGTTGGAATCCGCATCATCCTCATCCTCACCGTCATCCTCATCGTCTGCGGCAGTGTAAACAGTATCACCGCTGCCAGTATCTTCACTGTCAGCGCTTTCGTCCTCATCCTCACTGTCATCTGCTGCGGCGGCAATAACACTCTCATCGTCAGCGCCCGCATCACCCGTACCATCGCCGTCTGCGTACGCTTCTCCTGTACTCCCGCCGTCTGCATCTGCGGCACTGCCTGTATCTGCACTGCTCCCATCTGCAGCAAATGCGCCAAGTCCCATATTTACCGACAAAACAAGAGCCAGCACAAGAGCCAGATACTTCATTTTATGCTTCATAGTGGTATCCTCCCAAGTTTATAATAAAAATCTGCCTACATACATATATTTATAACATACCCCCCCCAGGCCGTCCGAAAACCGCAATAAAAACAGCCACTTTCTTCAATCTGG
>JAJQBV010000125.1:0-2978 GCA_021203115.1 Clostridiales bacterium
CTGGGCGGCAAGGGCGTAAAGGTGCTTTTCCTGATGGAGCTTGCCGGATTAAACGGCAGGGAGAAGCTGGCGGGCTATGATGTGGATTCTGTCATCATTTATCCGGGAAAATAGAATATATAGGGTTGAAAAACGGGATAAAATAAAGTAGAATACGTTTTGGCTAATTATGTTAAAAAAATAGACAATCTAAGGAGGCAACACGAATGGCAGAAAATATTGCGCTGGACCGTATCGGGAAGCTGCTGGATGAGGGCAGTTTCGTTGAATTGGGCGCTTATGTATCCGCCCGCGTCACTGATTTTTCTATGAAAGAACAGTCAGAGCCGTCGGATGGCGTCATCACCGGTTATGGACAGATTGAGGGGATTCCGGTCTTCGTTTACAGTCAGAACCGGGCGGTGTTAAACGGCACAATCGGGGAGATGCATGCGAAAAAGATTGCTGATTTATACGACAAGGCGATGCGGAGCGGAGCACCGGTCATCGGACTGATCGACTGCGGTGGCTTCCGTCTGCAGGAGTCTGTTGACGCGCTGGAGAGCTTCTCTGCGATCCTTGCGAAGCAGATGGCATGTGCAGGCGAGCTTTTGATGGTCAGCGGTGTGTTCGGAGCCTGTGCGGGCGGCATGACCATGGTTCCGGCTCTCAGCGATTTTACCTATATGGCAAAGGGTGCGGATATGTTTGTGAACGCGCACCACACGGTTACAGATGATAAAAAGATTTCGCTTGAGTATGATGCTGCCGTATTTCAGAACGAAGTATCGGGACAGGCTGAGGTTGTGGAGAGTGAGGATGAGGTGATTGCGAAGATCCGCGCTCTCGTCGCCATGGTGGAAACTGAGGAGTACGGCTGCTGCGAGCAGGGCGAGCTGAACCGCTATGTCACGGCGACTCCCGACACGCGCGCACTGCTTGCCGCGTGTGCGGATAATTATGATTTTCTGGAGGTCCGTCCGGCGTATCACCCGGAGATGGTGACCGGATTTTTAAAGCTGAACGGCATTCTGGTCGGCGCTGCGGGCAACGTACAGGCGCTGTATGATGAGAACGGCGCCGTGAAAAAGGAGCTGCCGAAGGGACTGACCGCCGGCGGCTGTGAGAAGGCGGCTGAGTTTATTGATTTCTGCTCCAAAGCGGCGATCCCGGTTCTGACGGTTTCTGCGGCGGACGGTTTTGCGGCGGTTGCGGATACAGAGGCACACCTGCCGAAGGCACTGGCACATATGATGAGCGCCATTGCCGACCTCGGCGAGGCGAAGGTCAGCCTGATTACGGGCGACACCTACGGGTCGGCCTTTGTTGCGATGAACACCAAGCCGCTCTGGTGCGGTTCCTCGATGACATTCGCGTGGGACAGTGTAAAGGTCGGAATGATGGAGGCCGAGAAGGCGGCCAATATCCTTTTTGCGAAGGATGAGGCGAAAGAGAAGCAGGCGGCAGCGTATGAGTCCCGCCAGAACTCAGTCTGGTCTGCTGCAGCGCACGGCGTCATTGATAATGTCATCGACCCGAAGGATACAAGAAAGCATTTGATCATGGCGTTTTCCATGTTGTAGATCCGGGAGGAGAGACGAGATGAAGAGAACAAAGAAATGGTTTTTCGGCCTGTTTTCCGCCGTGTCGGTTCTGTTGTTTCCGCTGACGGCATATGCCGCGGAGGGGGCGGAAACGATGGGCGAAAAGATGAACACGGCAGTGTTTAACACGATTCTCGGAATCGGCACGGTTTTTATCATGCTGATCGTGATTTCGCTGATTATCTACTGCTTCCGGTTTATACCGGCGATTATTGACCGCTTTACCAAAAAAGAATTACCGCAGCCGGAGCCTCCGGTTGTGAAAAAGCCCGCGCCGAAACCGGTTGTTGCAGCGGCAGCTCCGGCTGCAGCGGTGCAGACGGACGATACAGAGCTGATTGCGGTGATCGCCGCGGCCATCGCGGCCAGCGAGCAGATTCCGCTGGATGGATTTATTGTCAGAACGATCCGAAAACGTGCGTAAGCAAACCGTAAAATGAGTCAGACAGAGACTGTATACAGAGAAAACAGGAGGAAGATTTATATGAAAAGTTATACGATCACAGTAAACGGCAATGTATATGACGTGACAGTTGAGGAGAACGCAGGCGGCGCAGCCGCACCCGCGGTTTTCGCTCCGATTCCGAAGAAAGCGCCGACCCCGGCTGCACCGGCACCGGCTCCGGCTGCTGCAGCACCGGCCTCGGCGGGAAGTGTGATCATCCCCGCGGGAGCGGCAGGAAAGGTTGTCGACATCGTGGCAGCGCCCGGCGATGCGCTTGCAAAGGGCGATCCGGTCGTCATCCTTGAGATTATGAAGATGGAGACTCCGGTCGTGGCTCCGCAGGACGGCACACTGGTGAGTATTGATGTTACGAAGGGTCAGGCTGTCGCCGCGGGCGAGGCTTTAGCTACGATGAACTAGGAGGTTGCTATGTCGAATCTTATTGAGACGCTGGGCAATTTCCTCGGTCAGACTGCGTTTGCCAATCTATATTGGGGAAACTATGTCATGATCGGTGTTGCCTGTGTATTCCTGTATCTTGCGATCAAAAAAGGCTATGAACCGCTGCTCCTTGTCCCGATCGCGTTTGGCATGCTTCTCGTGAATATTTATCCGGATATCATGCTGGCAGCGGAGGATGCGGAAAACGGTGTCGGCGGATTGCTGCACTATTTCTATCTGCTGGATGAGTGGTCCATCCTGCCGTCCCTGATTTTCCTCGGGGTCGGTGCCATGACGGATTTTCGTCCTCTGATTGCGAATCCCATCAGCTTCCTTTTGGGAGCGGCCGCGCAGATCGGTATTTTCAGCGCATATTTTCTCGCGATTTTCATGGGATTTGACGGCGCCGGTGCGGCAGCAATCTCCATTATCGGCGGAGCAGACGGACCGACCTCGATTTTCCTGGCTGGAAAGCTTGGCCAGTCGGATCTCATGGGACCCATTGCGGT
>JAJQBV010000125.1:2988-12275 GCA_021203115.1 Clostridiales bacterium
CCGCCAATTATGAAACTGCTCACAACAAAGGAGGAGCGCTCAATCAAGATGGGACAGCTCAGGGAGGTCTCCAAGCTGGAGGCAATCCTTTTTCCCATCGTAGTGACGGTTGTGGTCTGCCTGATCCTTCCGACGACTGCACCGCTGGTCGGCATGCTGATGCTTGGAAACCTTTTCCGTGAGTGTGGTGTGACAAAACAGCTGTCTGAGACAGCCTCCAACGCACTGATGTATATCGTGGTTATCCTGCTGGGAACATCCGTGGGAGCGTCCACGAGTGCGGAGGCGTTCCTGAAGGTCACGACGATTAAGATCGTGGTTTTGGGTCTTGTCGCGTTCGCTTTCGGTACAGCCGCCGGTGTCCTCTTCGGAAAGCTTCTCTGCAAGCTGACGCACGGAAAGATCAATCCGCTGATCGGTTCCGCCGGTGTTTCCGCCGTGCCGATGGCGGCTCGCGTATCGCAGAAGGTGGGCGCGGAGGAGGATCCGACCAACTTCCTGCTGATGCATGCGATGGGACCGAACGTGGCAGGCGTGATCGGCACCGCGATCGCTGCCGGTGTATTTATGGCGGTTTTCGGGGTGTAGATGCTGCAGAAGTGCTGCTTATAAATTGATTTTCTGTAGAAATTATATTTTGACGGATATAGCGAGAAGAAAGGAAGATTTTATATGGAGAAAAAACCTCTGAAAATAACAGAGACTGTCCTCCGGGATGCCCATCAGTCCCTGATGGCGACCCGCCTGACGACGGAACAGATGCTTCCGATCATTGATAAGATGGACAAAGTCGGATACCATGCGGTGGAGTGCTGGGGCGGCGCGACGTTTGACGCGTCCATGCGTTTCCTGAAGGAAGATCCGTGGGAGCGTCTGAGAAAATTTCGCGACGGATTTAAGAATACAAAGCTTCAGATGCTGTTCCGCGGCCAGAATATTCTGGGATATACCCATTACGCGGATGATGTTGTGGAGTATTTTGTCCAGAAATCCATCGCCAACGGAATCGATATCATACGTATTTTTGACTGCTTAAATGATCTGCGCAACCTGAAAACCTGCGTGGATGCCTGTAAGAAAGAAAAGGGCTATTCCCAGATCGCATTATCCTACACACTGGGCGAGGCCTACACGCTGGATTACTGGATTGATATTGCAAAACGCATCGAGGATATGGGAGCGGATTCCATCTGCATCAAGGATATGGCCGGCCTGCTGATTCCCTATGAGGCAGAGCGTCTGGTCAGTGCCTTAAAGGAGAATGTCGATCTTCCGATCGAACTGCACACGCACTACACCAGCGGTGTGGCTTCCATGAGCTGCCTGAAGGCGGTTGAGGCGGGCTGCGATATCATCGATACCGCTATCTCCCCGCTGGCGCTGGGAACTTCCCAGCCGGCAACAGAGGTTATGGTTGAGACATTCCGCGGCACGGAGTATGATACCGGGCTGGATCAGAACCTCCTTGCAGAGATTGCCGAGTATTTCACACCGATCCGCGAGGAAGCGCTCGCAAGCGGCCTTCTGAGCACGAAGGTTCTCGGTGTCAACATCAATACGCTGCGCTATCAGGTGCCGGGCGGCATGCTTTCAAACATGGTTTCCCAGCTGAAAGAGCAGAATGCGGAGGATAAGTTCGAGGAGGTGCTGCAGGAGATTCCACGTGTTCGGAAGGATCTTGGCGAGCCGCCGCTGGTCACGCCTTCCAGCCAGATTGTCGGAACACAGGCAGTTTTAAATGTTCTGATGGGTGAACGCTATAAGGTCGCCACGAAGGAGACAAAGGGCATTCTTCTCGGTCAGTAGGGCCAGCCTGTAAAGCCGTTCAATCCGGAGGTGGTGGAGAAGGTTCTGGGCGATGAGGCGAAGAACGCGATCACCTGCCGTCCGGCCGATCTCATCGAGCCGCAGCTGGAGAAGCTGGAGAGTGAGATGAAGGAGTGGAAACAGCAGGACGAGGATGTGCTTTCCTATGCGCTGTTCCCGAAGCAGGCCATCGACTTCTTTAAGTACCGCGCGGCGCAGCAGACCGGTGTGGATCCGGATGCTGCGGATACGGAGACCGGAGCGTATCCGGTATAAGGCCGTACCGATTTTAAAATAAAAGATAGAATCACCCTGTGAGCCGTGTTATAATACAGTCTGCAGGGTGATTTTTTATCATAGCATTATTTATACGAACAGGAAGTGTTAAGATATGTACGACAAGGTGACACAGAAGGATATCGACCGCATGGAGGCGGAGATTGAGCATCGAAAGGTTGTGATCCGGAAAGAGGCCCTGGAGGCGGTAAAGGAAGCCCGCGCGCAGGGAGACGTGATTTAGAATTTTGAATATAAGGCGGCGAAGCAGTACAAGAATGAGAATGAAAAGCGGATCCGCTATCTGGAAAAGATGGTGAAAACGGCCGTGATCATCTCCGAGGAGTCAAAGAGCGATGAGGTCGGGATGAACAATAAGGTTGTGCTCTGGTTTGAGGAGGATGACGAGGAAGAGGAGTATACCATTGTCACGACCGTCCGTGCAAACTCCATGAAGGGATGGATTTCGAACGAGTCGCCGCTGGGAAAAGCAATCCTCGGACACAAGGCGGGGGAGCGGGTTTTCGTGCGGATCAATGAGCAGAGCGGGTATTATGTGACGATACGGTCGATTGAGAATACCGGGGATGACGGGTCGATCGGGTTGAGGAAGTATTAAGGGGATCTATCAAGATGTATGGACGGATGCGGAAGATATCGAATATATTTCAGGCAACCGGGGCAACGCTTCGATGAACTAATCGCTAACTGCGACTAAGACGCTCAGGAGAGCCTTCGCGCCTAAGTCTTTGTAAGCGCTGGATTTCATCTCAGCTAAAAGCGCCCCTACAAAGTTGCCGCGAAATATATTCGATATCTCCCGCATCCTGAGCCAAGGATTTGCAGTCTGACCAAGTGAGAAAGTGAAGATAATACATGAGTTATTATGCAAATGTCATAGTGGACATTTCTCTAAGTAAATTAGATAAAACCTTTCAATATGCGATTCCGACATCCCTAAATGAAAAGATCCGCCCCGGCGTTCTGGTGGAGGTTCCCTTCGGCAACGGGAACCGTATCGTGCGCGGCTATGTTGTGGACGTTACGGATACGCCGGAGTTTGATGTGGGACGGATGAAGGAGATTGCTTCCGTGGTGACGAAGGGGGTGCCGATCGAGGCGCAGCTGATCTCGCTGGCCGCATGGATTCGGGAGAATTACGGCGGGACGATGAATCAGGCATTAAAGACGGTTTTGCCGGTCAAGCGCAAGACTGCCAAACGTCAGCAGCGGCTCATTTACCTGATTTTGTCGGAGGAGACGGCAGCGGAGCAGCTGAATGAGTGTAGGCGAAAACACCAGACGGCGCGCGCCAGGCTGTTGGAGGCGCTCATTGCGCAGTCGCCCCTTCCCTATGAGACGGTGACGGCGAAGCTGAATGTGACTTCGTCCGTAATCCGTGCGCTGGAGGAGCGGCAGATGATCCGGGTGGAATCGCTGCGGGACTGGCGCAATCCCTTAGACCGCATGAAAAAACAGGGAAAGAGGGTCGAGCTAAATTCCCGACAGCAGGAGATTGTCGATGATATCAATCTGCACCGGCAGTCGGGGGATGGCACTCCCTGCCTGATTCACGGCGTGACCGGAAGTGGAAAGACGGAGATTTATATCGCGCTCATCGAATCTGCGGTGCGGGAAGGGCGGCAGGCCATTGTCCTGATTCCGGAGATTGCATTGACGTTTCAGACAGTTCTGCGGTTTTACAATCATTTTGGGGATCGCGTTTCGATTCTTCACTCCAGAATGTCCGCGGGCGAGCGTTTTGACCAGTATGAGCGCGCGAAAAATGGGGAGCTCGATGTGATGATCGGCCCGCGCTCCGCACTGTTTACGCCTTTTTCCGATCTGGGTATTATTATCATAGATGAGGAGCATGAAGCGTCCTACAAGAGTGAGACGGTTCCCTGTTACCATGCAAGAGAGACGGCAATTGAGCGGGCAAGGGTTTGTCAGGCAACGGTTGTGCTCGGCTCTGCGACGCCGTCAGTGGAGAGCTATTATCATGTAAAACAGGGCGATTACCGCTTATATAAGCTGAAGGAGCGGGTTGGCGGCGGTGCGCTTCCGCAGGTCTGTATTTCGGATATGCGAAAGGAACTGCGCGAGGGAAACCGCTCCATCTTAAGCCGCCGCTTGCGGGAGCTCATTACAGACCGCTTGAACCGTAAGGAGCAGATCATGCTGTTCATCAATCGGCGCGGGATGGCGGGGTTTGTCTCCTGCCGGAGCTGCGGACATGTGCTGAAATGTCCGCACTGTGATGTCTCATTGACTCTTCACAATAACGGGAGGCTGGTCTGTCACTATTGCGGTTACACGAAACCGATGGTTCAGAGCTGTCCGGAGTGCGGATCTCCCTATATCGGCGCGTTTCGGGCGGGAACGCAAAAGATTGAGCGTTATCTCCGCGAGCAGTTCCCGGAGGCGCGTCTGCTTCGAATGGATCTGGATACAACGCGGCAGAAGGACAGCTACGAAAAGATTTTATCTTCCTTTGCCAATCATGAGGCGGACATCCTGATCGGGACACAGATAATTGTAAAGGGACATGATTTCCCAAATGTCACGCTTGTCGGCGCGCTGGCGGCGGATCTTTCGCTTCACATCAGCGACTACCGCGCGGCAGAGCGCACCTTCCAGCTATTGACGCAGGCAGCCGGACGTGCCGGGCGCGGCAGTCGGCCGGGGGAGGTTGTCATCCAGACCTACCAGCCGGAGCATTTCGCGGTCGTGGCAGCGGCCAATCAGGATTATCAGGCTTTCTATGAACGCGAGATTCGCTTCCGCCGGATGATGAATTACCCGCCTGTCTGGCATATGCTGGTGGTTCACATTTCCTCTGAACAGGAAACGCTTGTCAACAGGGCATCGAATGTATTACAATACAAAATAAGTGCGATGACACAGGCGGCCGGGCCGGAGCAGCCTTCGGAATCGGGGCAAAGCCGCGTACAGGTAATCGGCCCTGCGGATGCCGCAGTGGCGCGGGTAAACGATATTTTCCGCAAGGTTATTTATGTGAAATCAGCCTCCTACGGAGAGCTGGTCTCCGTAAAAAATGCTTTGGATTCTTTTGTGCGGGACAATCCCGCGATGCACAATGTGTCGGTGCAGTTTGATTTTGACCCGATGAACGGATTCTGACTTTAGAGACAGGAGAGAGAAACTATGGCTTTACGTACCATTCGCCTGCTGGGCGATGAAATTCTGACTAAGAAATGCAGGGAGGTCAAGGTGCTGTCGCCGCGGATACAGCAACTGATCGAGGATATGCTTGAGACGATGTACGATGCGAACGGCGTTGGTCTGGCTGCGCCGCAGGTCGGTGTGCTCCGCCGGATTGTTGTGATTGACATTGGAGACGGGCCGCTGATCATGATCAACCCCGTGATTCTTGAGACGGACGGGGAACAGACCGGCGATGAGGGCTGTCTGAGCCTGCCGGGAAAGGCCGGACAGGTGACGCGTTCGAATTATGTCAAAGCCCGGTATTTCGATGAAAACATGGATGAGTACGAGATTGAGGGCGAGGAGCTCCTCGCCCGCGCGATCTGCCATGAGCTGGATCATCTGGACGGTCATATGTATGTGGAGAAGGTCGAGGGCGAGATTCACGAGGTGACCTATGAGGAGCCGGAACCCGGGGAAGATGATGAGGAAACCGGACAGGGTGAGGATAATGCAGAGATCAAACAGGGAGAAGATAATGCAGAGACCGAACAGGGAGAAGTCGCATCCAAAGCAGAGACAGAGTGATGTGCTGACGCTCATGATCGTGAGGTGGACGGTTTGAAAATTATTTTTATGGGAACCCCGGACTTTTCCTGCGGCACGCTGGAAGCATTGATTGCGGCGGGGCATGAGGTTGTGCTGGCAGTCACTCAGCCCGACAAGCCAAGGGGGAGAGGAAAGAGCGTGCAGTTTTCTCCGGTGAAGGAGACAGCTCTTGTACATGGGATCGAGGTATATCAGCCACGGCGGATTCGGGAGTCGGACTGCGTGGAGTATCTGAGAACATTTCAGGCAGATATCATTGTCGTCGTGGCATTCAGCCAGATTCTTCCGAAAGAGATTCTGGAGATGCCGCGATACGGCTGCATCAATGTTCACGCTTCGCTTTTGCCGAAGTACCGCGGTGCTGCGCCGATTCAGTGGGCCGTGATCAACGGGGAAAAGGTTTCCGGTGTCACGACGATGCGGATGGATGAGGGGCTGGATACCGGAGATATGATCCTGCGCGAAGAGGTGGTTCTGGATGAGAAGGAGACCGGCGGCAGCCTTTTTGACAAGCTGAGCGCGGTCGGGGCATCGCTTTGCGTGAAGACTCTGCAGGCGATCGGGGACGGTACGGCAGTTTACACACCGCAGGATCACAGCCTTGCGACCAAGGTCGGTATGATCAGCAAACAGTTCGGCCGGATTGACTGGAATCAGCCGGCATTTCAGCTGGAACGTCTGGTTCGCGGTCTGAACCCTTGGCCGAGTGCATATACGATGTTGAACGGAAAGATTTTTAAGATATGGGATGCGGATATTTTCTCTGAGAATGAGGATGCAGCGCCCGGAACTGTGACAAAAGTGACGAAGGACGCTGTATACGTGCAGACCGGCGACGGCCTTCTTATTCTCCGTGAAATTCAACTGGAGGGGAAAAAGAGGATGCCGTGTGTGGATTTCCTCCGCGGATATTCGCTGTCCGCAGGAGATACATTGGGGAAATAATATGTCAGGAAAGGAAAATACGCGGAGCATTGTCGTGGACATTCTGTTAGCGGTGGATCGAGACGGAGAGATGTCTCACCTCGCGCTCCGAAAGACCTTAGATCAATATCGCTTCCTGCCCCGGCATGACCGTGCATTTATCCGGCGCGTCAGCATGGGCACGATCGAGCGGATGATTGAGCTGGATTACATCATCGATCATTTCTCCAAAACAAAAGTAAAAAAAATGAAGCCTGTGATTCGCGCTATCTTACGTTCCGCTGTCTATCAGATGAAATACATGGATGCGGTGCCGGACTCCGCCGCCTGCAATGAGGCGGTGAAGCTGGCTGGGCAGCGCGGATTTTCCGGGCTCCGCGGTTTTGTGAATGGTGTCCTGCGCAGTGTATGCGCAGGAAAGAGCGGCCTCACATATCTGTCCATGGAAGAGGAGCCGGTTCGTGCGCTTTCTGTCCGTTATTCCATGCCGGAGTGGTTGATCAGGCGATTTTGCGAAGCGTATGGCCGGGAACGGTGCGTTCACATCCTGGAAGCATTTTTAAATGACGACGACAGTACCTGTGTCCGCGTTGACACCAACAGGGAATCTGTTGATGAGGTATGCCAGTCTCTTCGATCACAGGGGATCAGCGTGGCGCCGGACGACCGTTTTCCCTATGTGCTTCACATAAGCGGATATGACAGGCTTGATAAAATATCGGAGTTTGCAGACGGCATTCTCTATGTTCAGGATATCGCCTCCATGATGGTCGCCGGGACGGCGCAGCCGAAGGAGAGGGATTTCATTCTTGATGTGTGTGCCGCGCCGGGCGGAAAGAGTCTGCATCTGGCGCAGATGATGCGCGGAACCGGTATGGTGGAGGCGCGCGATCTCACCGAATACAAGGTCGGCCTGATCCGTGAAAATATCAGCCGCTGTCGTGCGAAAAACATGCGGGCGGCCGTTCATGACGCGCTGGACTATGATCCGGGGATGGAGGAGAAGGCGGACATCGTCATCGCAGACCTTCCCTGCTCCGGACTTGGCGTGATCGGGCGAAAAGCGGCCATCAAATACCGGACATCGGAAGAGAAAATCCGGGAGCTGGCTGCGCTGCAGCGTCAGATTCTCGATGTTGTTTGGCGGTATGTGAAGCCGGGAGGCTCTCTTCTATACAGCACATGTACGATGACGAAGGAAGAAAATCAGGAGAATACCGCTTGGTTTTTAAGGCATCACACCCGGTTTTCCCTGTGTTCCGAGAAACAGTATCTGCCGGACGAGGGGTGCGACGGATTTTACATTGCACGGTTTGTCCGGCATGCAAAAACGCCCGAATGAGAGAGATAAATATGGAGAAAACAGACATAAAATCCCTTCCGTTAGCTCAACTGGAGCAGTGGATTCTGGAACAGGGCGAAAAGAAATTTCGCGCCGCCCAGATCTATCAGTGGATGCATCAGAAGCTGGCGGACAGCCCGGATGCCATGACCAACATTTCGGCTGTGCTTCGCTCAAAGCTTGCCGCAGAGTGCAGATATACCGTGCTTCGTCAGGTTGCCTGTCAGGTGTCAGAGAAGGACGGGACACGGAAATACCTCTTTGCATTGTCGGACGGCAACATGGTGGAGAGCGTTCTGATGCGCTACAAACACGGCAATTCCGTCTGTATTTCTTCCCAGGCAGGATGCCGCATGGGGTGCCGGTTCTGCGCCTCCACACTGGACGGGCTTGTCCGCAACCTGACACCGGCGGAAATGCTGGATCAGATTTACCGGATTCAGGCGGATACCGGAGAACGTGTCTCCAATGTTGTGGTGATGGGAACCGGGGAACCGCTGGACAATTATGAAAATCTTCTGATTTTTCTCCGCATGCTGACCGATGAAAACGGCCTGCATATCAGCCAGCGCAATGTCACGGTCTCCACCTGCGGACTGGTTCCGAAAATGCGGCAGCTGGCGGAGGAGAATCTGCAGATCACGCTCGCGCTTTCCCTTCATGCCGCAACCCAGCGCAAAAGAGAGCAGCTGATGCCGGTGGCAAAGCGGTATGAAATTCATGAGCTGATCGATGCCTGCGCATACTATTTTAAAAAAACCGGTCGCCGGATCACGATCGAGTACAGTCTGGTTTCGGGTGTAAATGATACCGGACAGGATGCGGAGGAGCTGGCCGGGTTGATTGGCGGATTACACTGCCATGTCAATCTGATTCCCGTCAATCCTATAAAAGAGCGTGACTACCGGAGACCGGACCGAAAAGGTGTCATGGCTTTTCAGTCCTGCCTTGAGCGGCACGGAATCGTCAGTACCGTCCGGAGAGAAATGGGACAGGATATTGACGGAGCATGCGGACAGCTCCGAAAACGATATGCAGAGAACAATTTTACATAAAAATGTGAAGGATGAGCCGTATTGACTTGTCCTTTTGATTTTCTTGTGCTAAAATCCCGTCTTTGACAGTTAGTACAGTTAAAGAATCGCTCCAAGCCTTGAAATAC
>JAJQBV010000082.1 GCA_021203115.1 Clostridiales bacterium
TTCTTCTCGTTCCGTCTCCTGTCCGCGCGTGTCGTCTCGTGTCGTGTCGTGTCGTGTCGTGGCGGCAAAATTATGGCAACAGAGTTCATTTTGTCAACCCCTTTTTACTTTAAATTTCTTTTTCCTTGCTTTCCATTGAATCCCATAAAAGCATCCGTTTCCCTCAAAAAACTTCTTGTTGTTTTTCTTCCAGATACCTGACGATGCCGTCAAGCTTCTCCTGCGCAATCTTCACAAAATCAAATCTTTCAACAAATGCGATGGCTTCCCGAATTTTTTCCTCCGGCACACGGTAGACCGCCAGCGAAGTCTCCAGAAACGCCTTCACTTTCTCCTCCATCGTAAACCACATGGAACAGGGGACAATCATGAATCCACGCATAATGCCGCCGGAGGCAATCTCCAGTTTATAGAAATCCTTTGTCCCTAAACCGGGCAGGTGGTCTTTAAAAAGGGATTCCATCCTGCCGGTAACGGCCTGTTGTAAAAGGGCGGTCGGCTTGGGAAGGGAGTAGGCGTTGCAGTACAGCTCGCGCAGGTTTTCATTCAGTTCCGCAATGTGAAGCTGCAAGACCGTCTCCGAGGCGTACAATAGTACACTGTCATCCGTAACGCCGTCCAGAAGCTGCCCGGTGACTGCAAACTGCCGCTCGATCACAAGCTGCACGAGGCCGCACAGGATATCCTCTTTGGAATCATACAGGTTTGTCACGGCACCGCTGCTTACATGGCACTTTTCTGCAATGCCGCGCATCGTTGTGTCTGTGTAGCCATGTTCAAGGAAATCCTTTGCCGACACATACAAAATCCTCTGTTTCAGTAATTTGCGGTGTTTTTCCCGTTTGCCTTCAGCCATCCCTCATTCTCCCCCGCTCCATGCGCAACATCTACAGCAAATGAAGACGCAAGTCAAAACGTGTTTTGTTTCTTTGAATTGTAACATACAATGAACGGAATAGCAATAGATGATTCGTTTTTAATAAGAAAAGACCGGAAATGCCGCAGATGACATTTCCGGTCTTGCTTACTGTATTGGGTTTGTCAGAACCAATCCTTTGGTACCCGCTCCGGTGTCTATTCCAGCCCCAGTACAACACTGGTCAGTTCTTCCCTCAGATCGACCATCGAACTCCTGCTTATCAGGCCGATCGTCTTGCCGTCGACTGCCACCAGACAGCTCTCACTGTCATACTGGTAGATCGCAACCTCCACAGAGGAATACTCCTCATTCGGGAAGCGGAGTGTCAGGGACATTTCCAATGTTTCCCCGCTCTCCTCGTCGGTAAATGTGTCGATTGTCAGCGCGTCCGCCGCGGACATTACCGCGTCAAACTCCACCTTCTGGTCCGAGATCAGGTAGACATACCCGTCTTCTTCGGTGTCTTCTTCGTCGGATTCCTCGTCGGTGTCTTCCTCTGTCCCGTAGGTCTCCTCATACTCGGCCTGATCCATAACGCTGACCTCATAGGTGCTGCCGTCAACGGTGAAGGATATGCCGCTCACGGTATCCCAGTCGGCGCTGAGCACGGCGGTCGGGCGGAGATCGTCGTAGGACACAGACCGGATTGTCTCGTAGTCCGTGGTCTCCAGACGGTAGATGATCTCGCTGTCGCCGACACGGAGGTAGGCCGTAATGGTATCCTCTTCCCCGTCTTCCTCGGCCGCTTCTGTGACGACACCGATATACAGGACAAATGCGACATCCGCCGTCTCCAGCTCCTCGGTTTCCGCGGAGGACTCCTCCGTCTCTTCGTCCGTTGTTGCGTCAGAACTCTCTTCGTCTTCCTCTGACTCTTCTTCTGTTTCAACCTCCACTGCTCCGGTCACGGTGATCGTGTATGCCGGATCGTCAAGACCGTATATGGACAGGTCTTTCTCCGCGGAAGCGGTGTATGTCATGTAATCCGTCAGGCTGAGGGAGGACAGTGAACTGAGGTACGATTCAACCAGACTGTCGTCCAGCATCTGGTAGGTTCCGTCCTCCACCTGATAATAATTGTAGCTGTCGGTGTAGGAATAGGTTCCGTCCGGATCGTAGACGGCATCCAGCTCTGTCCTTCCGGATACGGTCATCTCTTCCAGTGTGACGATTGCCGGAATTTCATCCTGCTGCATAAATGTATCCCGGTCCGTGGAAACGGTTTCCAGAATATCGTCCTCGACAAGGTAAACCTTTCCGTCCCCGATCTCGATATAGCGCTGCTCATCCATGATCGAGTAGTCGCCCACGGAGACGACGGTTTCCCCGTCCTCTGTGGTCAATGTAATGGTGCACTGCGGATCCTCCAGGCCGTACTGGCTGTAGTCCGTCACATCATCAATGATAAAGCAGGCATGAACCTCCTCAAACCACGACAGAAAATCAGAGATTGCATCCTGATCGACCGGGAAATCCGCGTCCTCGCTGTCGTACCAGACTTCATCCGTCTGTTCAAATGTCAGAGTCTCATCCTCATAGGTCCATGTGACATTGGTGATCGATTCCTGCTCCATGCTCAGAATGATCTCATCGGTCGAATTGATGCTGTCCACATGTCTGGTCACCGCCTGTTCAATGCCGATCACGCAGCAAAGCGCAGCCACGACCGCAACCAAAATCAGCAGTTTCTTTTTGCGCTTCATGATTTTCTCCTCCTTCTGATCACATCATCCAGTCCGTAGAGCAGATAGCAGAACGGAATCACCACGATCAGGCACACCTTGATGATATTCGCCTGATTGGTGTTGATCGTGAGATAGCTGTAGCTCAGCGACTTTGAGCGGATGGAAATGGAATCCGTCTCTCCGATCATCCATGACACCGCGTTCATCACGAAATCCGTGTTGGCGCCGGATGAGTAGGAGACATAGGTATCATCCATGATCGTGTCTGAGCTGATCCAGACCATCGTCGCTCCGGTTCCGGTATCCTCTACCGTGACGGCGACGGAAAATGCTCCGTCAATATCCCCATCCTCTTTTTCATAGGTGGTCAGGCTGTATCCGGCAATCTTGGAGAAAGATTCGTCTGTGGTATCCAGAAGAGAGGTCACGGTCACATCGTCCGATGTGCTTCCGATGGTCAGTCCCTGCGCAATGGCTACGATAACATAGCTGTTGTTCTCCGAAAGCTCGGTTGTGATATCGGAATCGCCGAGCTCCGGCAGCAGCACATAGGGATAGCCGAACGCGTAGTTGTCGCGGCTGCCCTCAACGACGATTCCATCCTCCGTCGTGACGCCGTAGGATTCCAGAACAGAGTGGAGATTCGTCATCTCATCCTCCTCCTGCGGCCCGGAAATGACAAACAGATGCCCGCCGTCCTCCATATATTCCATCAGCATATCCGCCTCTTCTTCGGAAATATCACTGGTCGGGGCGTAGATCAGAATAGCCGCGGCATCCTCCGGAATTTCGTCAACTGTGAGAAGGGAAAATTCTTCCGTCTCAATATTTGCCTTCTCCAGACCGTCTGCCATACTGTCGGAAAGGTCGGCCTCGCCATGCCCGGTCAGCAGATAAATCACCGGCAGCTCCTCGCTGACCACGTAATCAATCGCTGTTGTGATCTCACTCTCCCCGTCGAAGGAATAGGAAACCGATCCGGTCGTATAATAATCACTGTAATCCGTCACATAAATGTCGCTGTAGGCAATATAGCGGTAGCTGTCGCCGGATTCCACAACAAGGGAATTGTTCTCCACCGTCTCATCCGTGTATTGCGAGGCGAAGGTCGGGTAGATGTCAGGGTTCTTTTTCTCAACGGTGATGTTGTCGCTGAGGGCGTCATAGACATTCAGCAGCTTCTCAATCACTGTGTCCTCCTCGCCCTCCTGCGTGATCCAGTAAATGGTAACCTCGTCCGTCAGATTCTGCGCCACCGCTTTCGTGGAGGAGGTGACGGAGTAAAGCTGCGCGGCGGAAATATCGAACTGTGTCCATGTGCTCGGCAGCTTTGATACCGCCACATTGATCAGGATCAGGATCGCCAGCACGACGACTGTAATAATGAAACTGTAGCCGCCCACCTTTGCCGTCCGGGTGTTCAGCGCGTCCCGGTTTTTCTTCATGGAATGCTTCATTTTATTCTCACTCATCCGTTATACCTCCGTTTCTCCAGAGCCTGCACGCACAAAAACAGGAAGAAGACGATTACGCTGACGAAGTATACCAGCGCCGTCAGATCAAACACGCCATTCACAAAGGTATTGAACCGGGTAAACAGGCTGAGATTTCCCATGACATTCGGAAGAAGTCCTTCCAGAATGGTATTGTCAAACAGGTATGCGATCAGGACGGCCGCCGCGCAAACCGCCGCCGTCAGGATCCCTGCCAGATTTGATTTTGTCAGAAACCGCACGATCAGCGCCAGTGCCAGAATCAGGATCGCCAGACCGATGACGGATCCCGCCGTCGTGGAGGACACATATTCTGCCAGCGTGTCACAGTAGTAGGCAAAGAGCATCAGCACGATGCAGATGCCGACCGCCATCCCCTGAGACTCTGTCAGGCAACTGACAAACATGCCCATACTCATCAGCGCCAGCCCCAAAAAGACGAAGGCTATGATCGTCCCGTAGGAAGTCGGCAGATAGACATCCCCGAATCTGGAAAAGATCAGCGGGTAAATGCTGACAATCGCCATCGGAATCAAAAACACGATCATCATGGAAAGGAATTTTCCGATTACGATTTCCGTCGTAGAGATCGGAAGGGAAAACAGAAGCTGATCTGTTTTCTGGCTGCGCTCCTCCGTCATGATCCGCATGGTCAGGATCGGGACTAATATAATAAAGGTAATGGAAATAAAGCTGAGTACATATTCAAAATTGGCGATCGAAGCGTTGATATTGTACATCAGAGTTCCGATTCCGGTGAATACCAGCAGAAAAGCGCCGAAGACATAGGTTCGGATGCTGTGGTAATACATCGTTAATTCATGTTCAAAAATTGCTAACATTCTGCCTCGTCCTCCTTTTCTTCATATTTGGCCGGTTCTTTATCGGAATTGTCCTCCGAAGCATCTTCTTCCGGTTCGGACTCCTCCGGCTGCTCTTGGATTTCCTCCGGTTCCGGTATCTCCTCCGGCTGCTTCGTGATTTCCTCCGGATTCGCATCATCCTCCCTCTCGCTTGTGATACGGATGAAGATATCCTCCAGCGTCGCCTGCACCGGATTGAGCTTCTGCAGAACCGTACCTGCATTTGCAAAGGCAAGGAAGATTTCACGGCAGATCAGGGCCGGGTTCTCCTCCCCGACGAACAGCATCGCGTCACAGATTTCCCCGGTTTCTTCCTGTACGGTGACGGAATTGATTCCGTCCACACCCGACAGCAGCGTCTGCATTTGATCGGAAGTGCATTCGCAGCAGATCTCAATCGTATTGCCGGAGGAGAGCGCCTTGCTTAAATTCTCCAGTCTGTCAAACGCTACCAGTTTTCCCTTGTGGATGATGAGCACATGATCGCAGATTGCCTGAATCTCCGACAGAATGTGGGAGCTCAGGATCACAGTGTGCTTTTCGCCGAGGGATTTGATCAGGTCGCGGATCTCTATGATCTGCGCGGGGTCGAGGCCGACCGTCGGCTCATCCAGAATAATGATCTCCGGATTCCCCAGCAGCGCCTGCGCGATCCCGACACGCTGGCGGTATCCTTTGGACAGGTGCCGGATCATTTTTTCGGATACATCCCCGATTCTGGTTTCCTCGATCACCTTATCCAGCTCCTGATCGATCTGCGGCTTTTTGATTCCCTTTGCGCGGGCAACAAAATACAGGTACTCTGTCACGGTCTGATCCATATAGAGAGGCGGCAGCTCCGGCAGGTAACCGATCAGGCTCTTGGCCTCCTTCGGCTGTTCAAATATATCGTACCCTCCGATTTTGACTTCCCCGGAAGTGGCGGCCAGACAACCGGTAATGATGTTCATCGTCGTTGTCTTTCCGGCCCCGTTCGGCCCGAGAAACCCGTAAATCCCGCCGGGGGTAATCGTAAATGACAAATCGGACACAGCCAGATGGCTGCCGTACCGCTTGCTCAGATTTTTGACTTCAATCAATATGTTTCCTCCTTTCAAACGCAGATGATGCGCCGTTCAAATGTATAGAGTTTACATATTTTTATTGAACTTTCTGTGAAAAAAAGCATGAGGACACAGAAAAAACACATTTTTTTAACGAGTCTTCCATATCTACCGACTAGGATATGGTCAATATTTGTATCGTCAGGAGAGAAGAACGCAAAGATGAACAGAAACAATGACATCCCCACAGGTGACGACTACCTTGTGGAAATGCACAGGCAGGCAAAAAAGAAAAAGAAACGAAAGGTGGTCATCACACTGGTCATTGTAATCGCGGTTATACTGGCTGCGGTGATTGCTGCGATTATCATTCTCAGGAATAAGGTGGCGAACAGTGTGAGCTCCTCTGAAAATGAGGTGCTGTCCGCGGAGGTGACGACCGGCAGCATCAGCACGACGGTTTCCGGCTCCGGTACGCTGGCCGATGAGGAGGTGGAAAGCATCGATGTCCCCTCTTCCCTTGAAATCATCGATTATTATGTGGAGGAAGGCGATGCCGTGAGCGAGGGTGATCTGATCGCCACGGTGACCAACGCCTCCCTCTCGACCGCCCTAGCCGACGCGCAGGAGGCGCTGGATGAGCTGGATGAGGAGCTGGAGGGCGCCGCGGGCGACGAGGTTTCCTCTACAATCTCTGCCAGCGTATCCGGGCGGGTGAAATATATTGCGGTATCTTCCGGCGACGATGTGGCCACTGTGATGTATGACTGCGGTTCCCTGATGCTGCTCTCACTGGACGGATACATGGCCGTGGATGTGGAGACAGACAGCTTGAGTGCCGGTGATTCTGTCACGGTGACCGACAGCGACGGCACGGAGTACAGCGGAACCGTGGACACGGTCAGCGATGGCACGGCGACGATTTTGATCACAGACAACGGTCCGGCCTATGGCGATACGGTAACCGTGGCTGACGAAGCGGGAACAGAGATCGGGAGCGGCGTGCTCTATATCCACAGCTCAATGGCGATTACCGGGTACGCCGGTACGGTTTCTTCTGTCAGCGTGTCCGAGAATACAAAGGTTTCCTCCGGAACTACGCTGCTTACCCTGACAGATACAGAGACCTCCGCCACCTATGACGCGATTTTAAAGGAACGCGAGGAGGCGGAGGAGGAGCTGGAGACTCTGATCCGTATTTATAAGGAAGGCGGCATTTGCGCTACGGTCTCCGGAACAATCGCCTCCCTGAACAGCAGCTCCGGAACTTCCGCCTCGTCAGGCACCGCGTCCTCGACCGATGCATCCGCCATGACGAGCGCGTCCTTGGATACAACGGGCAGCACATCCGGTTCCACGACAATCGCCGAGATTTCTCTGGATGAAAATATGCTGATCGAGATCAGCGTGGATGAGTCCGATATCCTTTCTCTCTCCGAGGGGCAGGAGGCAGCCGTCTCCATCGATTCCATCGGCGAGGATACCTATACGGGAACCGTGACGGAAATCAGTACCACGGCCACCAGCAGCTCCGGCGTGACGACTTACTCGGCGACCGTCACGATCGCCAAGACAGAGGATATGCTCTCCGGTATGTCCGCTTCGGTCTCGATTACGATCGAAGGCGTGGAAAACGCGCTGCTGATCCCAGTGGATGCACTCCACCAGACCAGCTCCTCTTCCTATGTCTACACCGAGTACGATGAGAGCACCGGTGAGTACAGCGGAATGGTCGAGGTGACCACCGGCCTGTCCAACAGCTCCTATGTGGAGATCACGGACGGACTCTCCGAGGGAGACATCGTGTATTATACGGAATCCTCGGACGACAGTTCCGATTACAGCATGGAGTTCAATATGGACATGGGCAACATGGATATGAGTAATATGGGCACGGGAAATACATCCGGCGGCGGTGATTTCGGCGGCGGCGGTGGCGGCAGTATGCCCGGCGGGAACTAAATAAGGAAGGGATTATCAATGATCGATCTGAAGAATATTTCAAAAATGTATCTGGTCGGAGATGAGGAGGTCCGCGCGCTTGACCATGCCGGGATGCATATTTATCCGGGTGAATTTGTATCCGTCATCGGTCCCTCCGGCAGCGGGAAGTCCACTCTGATGAATATCATCGGCTGTTTGGACACAGCGGACGCGGGCACGTACCTGTTGGACAATATTCCCATCGAGGACTATACGGAAAATGAGCTGGCTCATATTCGCAACGAGAAGATCGGCTTTGTCTTCCAGAGTTTTAATCTGGTTCCGAAGCTGACGACGGAGGAGAATGTGGAGCTTCCTCTGATCTATCAGGGGGTGAAGCGCAGTGAGCGGTCGGAACGGGTTCGGGAGGCCATCGCCCGTGTCGGCCTGGAAAAGCGGGCAAATCACCTGCCCACGGAGCTTTCCGGCGGCCAGCAGCAGCGCGTGGCCATTGCCCGCGCCATTGTGACAAGACCGTCGCTGATTCTGGCGGATGAACCGACCGGCAATCTGGATTCAAAGACAAGCGAGGAAATCATGGGGATTTTTCATGAGCTGCATAAACAGGGAAATACGATCGTCCTGATCACACACGATGATGATGTGGCAAAACAGGCCTCCCGAAGCATTCACATTCTGGACGGCAGGGTATCGGAGGTGACATTATGACGCAATCTCTGAAAATGGCGTTAAAATCGCTCTCCGGAAATAAACTGCGGGCGCTCTTAACCATGCTGGGCATTATCATCGGTGTCATGGCGCTGGTGGTTCTGGTCAGTCTGGTGAGCGGAGCGACCGGTTCCATCACGAGCGCCGTCTCAGATCTCGGGAGTGACCTTCTGACGGTCACCGTATCGGATGACAAAGGCGACCCTGTTAAGCTCGACACACTGACCGAATGGTCCGATGAGGACGGAATCGGGAAGATTGCCCCCAGCGCCTCCGCATCGGCGACCGCAAAATACAGCTCCACCAGCGACAGTATGACCGTTTACGGCACAACCCCATCCTATTACAATGTGGAAGAGCTGAATCTGCTTCTGGGGCGGTTTCTCATGACGACAGATGTGGACAATAACAATTATGTCTGCGTGATCAATGAGACGACGGCGACGGATCTGGTCGGCTATCTGGACTGCGTGGGGGAAGAAATCTCCATTGACGGCATGAAGTTTACCATCATCGGCGTGCTGGAGGACAATGACAGCTCTCTGACAGCGGCATTCAGTTCCGGCTCCATGGTGGCCTACATACCGTATACAACGCTTTTGCGCCTGTCCTCCTCTGTGAGCACCGACATTACGGAATTCTATGTCAGTGCGGAGGAAGACAGCGATACCACCGCGGCGGAGACCGCCATCACAGCTCTTTTGATGGAACGGTTTGATGACGATGAAGATGCTTTTGGGGTATCCAGTCAGAACGTGTTGGAGGACACCGTCAGCAGCATCACCTCGATATTGACGGCTCTGCTGGGCGGCATCGCCGCCATTTCCCTGCTGGTCGGCGGCATCGGCATTATGAACATCATGCTGGTGACGGTCACCGAGCGAACCCGCGAGATCGGCATCCGGAAAGCCATCGGCGCCACCCGCGGCGTGATTCTGCGGCAGTTTCTCATTGAGGCCGTGGTAATCTGTATGATCGGCTGCTCAATCGGGATTTTCCTGTCATGGATCATCCTGCAGCTGGTTTCCGTTGTGACCGCGAGCATGGGGCTGAGCTTTGTCATGAATGGAATGGTCGTCCTGATCGCCATTGTTTTCTGTTTCCTTATCGGCGTGGTCTTCGGGCTCTATCCTGGCAATAAAGCGGCAAAAATGAAACCGATCGACGCACTCCACTATGGCGGTTGATCAAAGGAGGTCGCGATGAAAGAAAAAATAAAAACTTTATTCGGAAAAATTTTACAGGCGCCGGTTTTTCACAGGAAGCCCCTGTATCTGGTGCTCACGATCATCCTCTCCCTCCTTTTGCTGGCAGATGCGGCGATGGCTGTCCTGATTCCGGATACCGCCGGCATGGGCGATATGCAAAGCATGCAGAATATGCAGGATATGTTGATGGCGGATGATGACGGCAGCGCAGACAGTGAAAGCGCGGACGCCGACACGGGGGTCAGACAGAACGACGATGAGATGCCGGATATGCCCGATGCCGAAAACGGTGAGATGCCCGACATGTCTTCCTCCGGGGATGGACACATGCCCGGAAGGGGAGGCGAAGCCCCCTCTTCTGACGGTGAAAGTCCGGACGGCAGCTCGGAGGATGTCTCAGACAGCACCGCAGATGAAAGTGAAGATTCCGATACGGATACGGAGGAGGACGATATCGACAGCGGCATGACCTTTGACGGCGGGGATTTCGCGGATGTGCAGAACAATCGCTTTTCGGCATTCAGCAGACTACAGAGCATCCGCTCCCACTGGCTGCTCATCCTGATCATTCTGGCGATTCTGGATGCGGGAAGCATTTTCATGCTGATTCGTATTTCGCGCCGCCAGAAGAAACAGCGGTTGGAGGAAGAAAAAGCGCGGCGGGAGCTGGCCGCATCCGGAGAGATTATCCATACGGCGCGCTCAGTCAAAAAGGAGAGCAAGCATTCCCATTACCTGTGGATCATCGCAGTGATCGTGATCGTTGCTCTGGTAATCCTTGTAAAGGTCTTCACCCGGCAGACCTCCGCCTCCGGCACGGAGACAGAGGCTACTACATACACAGAAACCGTTGAAACCGGCAGTATCGATACGGTGCTTCCGGGCACCGGCACTCTGGAGGAGGAGGAAGCGGAGGAGTTTTCCCTTCCGGATGAGGTGGAAATCACGAAGTGGTATGTGTCTGACGGAGATACCGTGGAGGAGGGCGATACGCTGGCTGCGGTTGATCCGGTCTCCGTTATGACAGCAATCGCTACCGTGCAGGAAAACATCTCTTCCGTAGATGACGCACTGGAGGATTGTGAAGACGATACGGATTCAGAAACCATTACGGCTGCTTCGGCCGGAAGAGTCATTAAGATTTATGCCGCCGAAGACACTGATGCGGCGGATACCATGTATGAAAACGGGGCATTGATGCTGCTTTCTCTTGACGGATATATGGCTGTCTCTGTCGAGACGGATGCGGAAATCTCCACCGGAGATACCGTTGATGTGACATTATCCGACGGCACGGTCGTCACCGGAAAAGTGGAGAGTCTGGTCAACCGGACGGCTGTCATCATTCTGTCAGATAACGGGCCGGAGCCGGGCGACACCGTGACCGTCACCACAGAGGACGGCGATACCGTGAGCGAGGGAACGCTGTACATTCACAGCGAGCTGAAGGTGACAGGGTACACCGGCACCGTATCGTCCATCTCCGTCTCAGAGGGAAGCAAGGTCAGCAGCGGCGCCACCCTGCTCACGCTGACCGACACGGATACCTCCGCAGAGTATGAGGCCTTGCTGGAACAGCGGTCCGAACTGGAATCCCAGATTGCGACGCTTTTCAAACTGTATGAGGACGGATATATTTACGCATCCTGCTCCGGCGTGATTTCCGTGCAGGCTGACACCGCTGCATCGGAGGACAGCACGGCTTCCGATTCGGATGCCGACAATGATTCTTCTGATGACAGCGCTTCGGATACCGGATCGACAGACGCCGCATCCGGGACATCATCGTCCGGCTCTGCGGGATATACGGTGAATACCCTGTCGTATACGAAAAGCTCCGCTGCGTGTCTGACCGTCTGCACGGATCAGGGCGCACAGGCTGTTCTGACATCTGAGACGGGAAACAGTACAGTCAGCAATGACAACAGTAATATTGAGACCGGCGATGATACAGTCAGCAGTGACGGCGATGCCTCTGAGACCGGCGATGATACAACCGACAGTGACAACAGAACAACAGATACCGGCACAACAACCGTGCAGATTGGCGTGATCCAGTCTGTATCGGAGGAAGCGGTGACCGTATCTCTCCTGTCCGGCGGGAGCAGCACCGTGACGCTTTCCACTGTCGGTGTTTACAAAAACGGAACCTATAATGCCTCCGGTACGGTCAGCGATATCGCGGTCGGCGATGTCCTGATCCTCACCTGCACGGGCGGGACCGTATCCTCCGCCACCGGTATTCCGAGGTCCGACACTGG
>JAJQBV010000058.1 GCA_021203115.1 Clostridiales bacterium
CGCCTCTTCCTGCGCGTCCTCATCGTCCTCGCTGTCCAGTCGAATGATGTAATAGCAGTCCGTACCCTCGATCGCCTCAGAGACATCGCCCTCCGACATTGTATCAGCCGCAGCGATCACCGCCTCGCAGAAACCGCCGTCATCCTCCGCCGCCTCATCATCGCCGTAGGAATAGGTAGACACATCGTACTCGTAGGTCTCCGCCGTTCCGTCAAAATCCGCCGCCGCCAGCACGGCAATCAGCTCAAGATTCGTGATCAGCGCTTCCCGCTCATCGTCTGTGTATTCTACATACTCGTCATCATCATCGTAATATCCGACCGTGTCAATCTCCATATAGCTGAAGGTTCGACGCGCGTAATCATCGACCGAGAGCTGGCCGTCGGCCTCCGCCTCGATTGCCTCCTCCATCCGGCTGTACACGGTATTATAATAGAGGTAATCCTCCACATACTCCTGTGTGGCGCCCATGGCTTTGATGGCCTCGTCCGTGTTCTCCGACATGAACTCCTCCGCCGCCGCGGTGATCGCCTCCATGTTCTCATCCGTGATCTCCACACCGTAATCATCCATATGGGCTTCCAGCAGGTATTGAAGCTCCACTTCCTCCAGCACATACGCCTTGACGGATTCCTCCATCGTCAGCCCATCCTCATCCACATAGTCCTCGCGCGTCCAGTAATCCTCTCCGTAATAAGAAAGGAAAAAGCTGTCATATGTGATCTGGGAATAGTGCGCCACAAAATTCAGATATCCCAGGGAAATCTCTTTGTCACCGACGGTAGCCGCTATGGCATCCTGATTTATTCTGGTTCCGCATCCGCCGAGAAGCATGGTACCGCCCATGATCCCCGCGAACAGAACTGCTGCTAATTTCTTAAATCTCATTTTGTCCTCCTGTATCTGAAAAACACATTTATACGATTATAGCCCCTTTTCCTCCTCACCGCAAGAGGGAAATCACATACAGATCTGCTGATACGCGTCCAGAACCGTTTTTACGGTCTCCACCGTGTCCGGATCGCCTTTTTTTCGGCGGTAGAGAAAACGCGGCCGCTTCTGATCCGCGACAAATGTCAGCCGCGGGCGCAGCTGCTCCACCAGATCCGGGATCTTCGCCGGATTCAGCTTTGCCCGTTCAAACAGGGTGAAGCAAACGCTGTCCGGGCTTTCCTTTATCTCGGTAAAATACAGCTGATGCGCCTGCCTGCGAAGCTGCGCCGCCAGAAGCAAATCCAGCACCGGCCGGGGCGGCTCCCCGAACCGGTCGATCATCTCATCCAGAATCTCCTCCTTCTCCTGTTCGGAACCGATGGCGGCGATTCTCTTGTAAATGTCCAGCCGCAGGGCTTCGTTCTCGATATAAGAAGCCGGTATATATGCGCTGACTTCGATATCGACCACCGTGTCAAACGGTTCCTCCGATGTAATACCCTGCTCGGACTGAATCGCTTCCTTAAGCATCTTGCAGTACAGCTCATACCCCACTGCCTCCATGTGCCCGTGCTGCTCCGCGCCCAGCAGATTTCCGGCCCCGCGGATCTCCAGATCCTTCATGGCAATGCGGATGCCGCTGCCCAGCTCCGTGTATTCCCGGATGGCGGACAGCCGTTTCTCCGCCACCTCCCGCAGCATCCGGTTCCCGCGGTACATGAGAAACGCATACGCCGTTCGGTTGGACCGCCCCACTCTGCCGCGGAGCTGATAAAGCTGTGCCAGCCCCATATTGTCCGCATCGTGAATAATGATTGTGTTGACATTCGCAATGTCCATACCGGTCTCAATGATCGTGGTGGAGACAAGGACATTAATTTCTCCGTTCATGAACCGGTACATCACCTGTTCCAGCTCCCGCTCGCTCATCTGCCCGTGGGCAAACGCCACCTGCGCGTCCGGCACGAGACGGGCAATCCGCCCCGCGACCTCCGCGATCGCCGCAACCCGGTTGTAGACGTAGTAGACCTGTCCGTCCCTTGCCAGCTCACGCTCGATCGCCTCCCGCACCATCTCCTCATTATACTCCATGACATAGGTCTGGATCGGCATCCGATTCCGCGGCGGCTCCGTCAGCACACTCATATCGCGGATTCCGACCATACTCATGTGAAGGGTGCGGGGAATCGGAGTCGCGGACAGAGAGAGGACATCCACCGTCTTTTTTAACTGTTTGATTTTCTCCTTCTGGGAGACGCCGAACCGCTGTTCCTCATCGATAATCAGCAGCCCCAGATCCTTATACTGCACATCCTTTGACAAAACCCGGTGTGTCCCGATCAGGATATCCACCCTGCCCTGACTGACGCGATTTAATGTATCGCGCTGCTGCGCTTTCGTGCGGAAACGGCAGACCATATCCACATTCACCGGAAAATCCTTCAGCCGCTGGACAAAATTCGTGTAATGCTGCTGCGCCAGAATCGTGGTCGGCACCAGATAAACCACCTGTTTGTTCTCCTGTACCGCCTTAAACGCCGCCCGGATCGCCACCTCCGTCTTTCCGAACCCCACATCGCCGCAGATCAGACGGTCCATGATCTTTGCGCTCTCCATGTCCGCCTTCGTCTCTGCAATGGCGCGAAGCTGGTCGTCGGTCTCCTCATAGGGGAACATTTCCTCAAACTCCGTCTGCCAGACCGTATCCGGCCCGTATTGGTAGCCCTGCGAGCTTTGGCGCGCAGCATAGAGCTCTACCATATCCTTCGCGATATCCTGTACCGCTTTCCGGACGCGCCCGGTCGTCTTGCTCCACTCCTTGCCGCCCAGGCGGTTCAGCTTCGGCCGGCTCTCACCGGTGAAATTATACTTCTGGATCAGGTCAAGCTGAGACGCCAGCGTATAGAGGACGCCGCCGCCCTCATACTCGATCTTTATGTAATCCCGCACCGTGTGGTTGACCTCTACCTTCTCGATTCCGCGGTAAATGCCGAGCCCGTGATTTTCGTGGATCACATACTCTCCCTGCCGCAGCTCACCGAGGCCGGCCACATGTTCGCCCCCGTTATACTTCCTGTGCGGTTTTTTCTTTTTCTCTGCCCCGAAAATATCCGTCTCCGTCAGCACGACAAACCGGATATCCGGGTAGGCGAAGCCCTTTTTCAGGACGCCGCAGATCACCATGATCTCCCCCTCCGCCACCGTGCGGTCGGTATCGGCGCTGAAAAAGGCCGGAATGTCCTCCTCCTGCAGATCCTTTGCCATGCGCTGCGCCCTGGTCTTCGAGCTGCACAGAAGAATCACCCGGTACCGCTCCTTTTTATAGCGGATCAGATCCTGTTTCAGCAGGTCAAAGCTTCCCTGATAGGAGTTGACGGATTTTACCTGAAAATAAAAGCTGCGCTCCGCGTCAAAATCTCCCTGTCTCGTTTCCAGAGAGGAGAAAAGGACACAGCGGTTCCTCCCAATGGCAGCGGTCGTCTGATCTGCGCTTGTCAGCATATCCGCCTGCCGCGGCAGCACATATCCCTTTTCCAGGCGCTGCTGCATACTGTCGGAAAACTCTTTCTCTACTGCCCGCCCCTTCTCCGCGCAGCGAACCGGTTCATCCAGAAAAATGCAGAACGACTTTCCGCGCCGATCTGCTTCATAGGAAAAATAATCCAGAAAGCTGACCGCATCCTCATAAAAATACGGCAGAAAGCTCTCTGTCTGGCGAACCGCGGACAGCGCCTCCAGCGCCTCCCGGACGGCATCAGCCGTCCGGCGTACCCGAAATGCCTCCTCCGTCTTCATTTCCTTCCGGAACTGTTCACTCAGGCTCTCCGCATCTGCCTCGATCGCGGACAATCCCACCCGCATCCGCTCCGGATCCAGCACCAGCTCGCTGGCCGGCCAGACCGTCAGACGATCGGTGGTATCCAGTAAGCGCTGGCTCTCCGGGCTGAAGCTGCGGATGGAATCCACCTCATCTCCCCAGAGCTCGATGCGCCACGGCACCTCCTCCGTCAGCGGAAAAATATCCAGAATCCCGCCCCGGACAGAAAACTGTCCCGGCTCCTCCACCTGATAATTATATTCGTATCCCACGCCGACCAGCTGCCGACGCACTTCCTCCAGACGAATGCTCTCCCCGCGGACAAAGTGCAGAAGCGAGGACTCGATCACCTGCGGCTTTGAAAGGTGATCCATCAGCGCGTCAAATGTGGTGATAACGACAGGCGCCTCTTCCCCGGCCAGCGCGCGGTATACCCGCATCCGCTCCCGGGTCAGGGCATTGCCCCGGACATCCGACTGATAAAAGAGGATATCCCTTGCCGGATAGTAGAGCACCTCCGGATCAAAAAAGCGGTACGCCTCCAAAAGCTCCCTCGCCTTTTGTTCGCTGAACGTGACAATCAGCCGGCCGCCCATCGACGCCCGGTTTAACGCATACATGATATGTGGTTTTTGTGCATCCGTACAACCCGAGGCGCTGGAAACACCGCGCCGTCGGGATACCGTCTGTTCCAGCTCTTCAAAATGAGCCAGCTCCCGCAGCGGTTCCAGAAAAGCCTTCATTTTGAAACTCCCGGTTGTTTCTTCTTATTATATTGGTTCATCGCCTCATCGATCCGTCCCCCGGCCATCAGCGCGATCGCATCCACCGCATCCCGTATGGCCTCATCTACAAGCTCCCGCTCCGCCCGGGAAAAATGCCCCAGCACATGGTTCACCAGATCACCGCCTGCCGGCTTATCCCCCACGCCAACCTTTACCCGGGCGAACTGGTCCGATCCTGTTTTCGCAATGATATCCTTCACGCCGTTATGTCCGCCCGCGCTGCCCGATCTGCGGACGCGGATGTTGCCCGGAGCCAGACTGATATCGTCAAAGGCCACAATCAGATCCTTCGCCGGATCCAGCTTATAGAACTGCAAAAGGCGGGACACACTGTCTCCGCTCAGATTCATAAACGTCTGCGGTTTTGCAAGCAGTACCTTCTGTTCTCCGACAAATCCCTCCCCGCAGACCGCTCTTCCCTTTTTCTGACCGAGACGGATATCGTATCGTTCCGCAAATGCGTCGATCACGTCAAACCCGATATTGTGGCGCGTCTTCTCGTATTTCTTATCCGGATTTCCCAGTCCGACAATCAAAACCATCGACCGGCCATCCCTCTTTGCCCCGATTTTCTTCCATATATCCAACATCAGCAGCCTCCTCTTACGACCGGGTTTTATTGTAGCACCGTACAGGCCGTTGTTGCAACAATCTCTTTACAATTATTCGAAATTTGCTATACTAAAACCAGTGTCCATATGACAATATTTCAGACAGGCAGGATGACATCATGTATAAGATAAATTTTCAAAAACCCATCCACATTCATTTCATCGGCATCGGCGGCATCAGCATGAGCGGCCTCGCCGAGATTGTTCTGAAAGAGGGATTTTCGGTCTCCGGATCAGACAATAAAGCCTCTGATCTCACCGAACGCCTCGCACAGCACGGCGCACAGATCCTTATCGGGCAGCGGGCAGAAAACATCACCCCCGATGTCGATCTGGTTGTCTATACCGCCGCCATCCATCCGGACAATCCGGAGTGGCAGGCAGCGGACGCGGCCGGCATCCCCATGCTGAGCCGCGCGCAGTTTCTCGGGCAGCTAATGGATAACTATGCGAATTCCATCGCGGTCGCCGGCACCCACGGCAAGACCACAACCACCTCCATGATCGCTCACATTCTTCTTGCAGCGGATATGGATCCCACCATCTTCGTCGGCGGTATGTTAAAGGCCATTGGCGGAAATATCCGCGTAGGCGGACCGGATGTATTTCTCACGGAGGCGTGCGAGTATACCAACAGCTTCCTGAATTTTCACCCGCTCTGCAGTGTCATATTAAATATAGAAGAAGATCACATGGATTTCTTCAAAGATCTCGCTGACATCCGCCATTCCTTCCACCGGTTTGCCGCGGGCACCCGCGAGGGCGGCGTTTTGATCTTAAACAGCGGAATCGATTCTCCGGAGGAAATCACGGCAGATCTCCCCTGCCGCGTTGTAGCCTTCGGCGTCCGCGGAGCGGAGGATTATACCGCAGCGGATGTCACATTTAGCGAGACGGCCTGCGCCTCCTTTACATGGGTACGGCGCGGAGAACCGCGCGGGCATGTCACCCTGTCCGTGCCGGGCAGCCATAATGTCGCCAACGCTCTGGCTGCCATCGCGTTCGCGGAGGAGTCCGGGATCTCAGAGGATGCGATCCTTCGCGGCCTCCAGTCCTTCGGCGGGACGGCAAGGCGGTTCGAGTACAAGGGCGCTTTCCGCGGTGTCACCGTCATCGACGATTATGCCCACCATCCCACCGAAATTCGCGCCACACTGACCGCGGCCAAAAACTATCCGCACGGCCGCATTGTGTGTGTATTTCAGCCCCACACCTACACGCGCACAAAGGCATTCTGGAAGGAGTTTGCGGATGCACTGTCTCTCGCGGACGTTGTGATCCTGGCGGATGTATACGCGGCGCGCGAAACCGACACACTCGGCATCCACATGGAGAATCTGGCCGCGGAGATCCGCAGACGCGGTACCGAAAGCCATTACCTCTCCGGATTTGAATCCATCGAGCATTTCATTGTAAAAAATTCTTTACACAATGATTTGTTGATAACCATGGGTGCGGGGGATATTTACCGTGTCGGCGAATCCCTTTTAAGCGGAAAATAGAGTTTTTACACTCCGATTTCCACGATTTCCACATCCCCTTAACAGGTTTTCCACCGGATACTGTGGGTATCTTTTTCTTCTCTTTTTTCAGGCGGTGTGCTATACTTTGAAACGAGAAAGAGAGAGATACATATGTCCAGGATTACGTTATACAACGAACCGCCGATAGCGGTTACTTCTGTGCCGAATATTTTTATTGACGAATACATGGCGCAGGCCAACGGTGAATATGTCAAGATCTATCTGTACCTGCTTCGCAGTGTCAATCAGATGGAATGCAGTTTTTCATTGTCCCAGATTGCAGATCACTTTGACTGCACGGAGCGGGATATCCTGCGCGCGCTGAAATACTGGGAAAAGCTGCACCTCTTCCGTCTGGAATACGACGACGACCGGCGCCTGTCCGGCATCTGTTTTCTGACGGATTACTGCCACGAACAGCAGCAGGCTCCAAAGGAGCTGCCCGCGGACACAGCCGACCGCTTTATCCGCGCGACGCTTCCGGACAAGCCCTCCTACACACCGGATGAGCAAAAGAGCTTCTGTGAGAACAGCGATGTCCGGGAGCTGGTATTCATCGCGGAACAATACCTGGGACGGACGCTGAATCAGACAGACTTAAACACCCTCTTTTTCTGGTATGATGAACTGCACCTTTCGGCGGAGCTCATTGAGTCTCTCATCGAAAACTGTGTGACCAAAGGTCATACCAGCCTCCGCTACATGCAGAAGATCGCCGAAGATTATGCAAAAAAGGACATCCGGACCGTGGAGGATGCGCGCATCCTCTCCAACCGGGACTCGGCTGTCTACACGGCAGTGATGAAGGCTTTCGGCATACGCGGACGCAATCTGATCCCCGCCGAGATGAACTATCTCCGGCAGTGGAGCGAAAAGCTCGGGTTCTCCGTCGAACTGATCGCGGAAGCCTGCACACGCACCATCAACGCGATTCATGAGCCGAGCTTCGGATATGCCAATACGATCCTGAAGACATGGCATACGCAGGGTATACATACGCTGACTGAGGTACAGAAAGCGGACGAAGCCTACCAGCAGTCGCAAAACCAGCGTGCAAAGCGGCCTGCGGCTGCCGCGGCATCTTCTCCCAACCGTTTTATCAATTTTAAGCAGCGGGAGAACAATTACGATGAGATCCAGAAGCGCCTGGTTCAAAACTCATTAAAGTAAAAGGCAGAAGGAGCGGTTATGTCTCTGACCAACACGCAATATGATGAAATCATGCGTTCCTACCAGGATCGGCAAATGAAACGCCGGCATCTCATTGCCGACCGCAAAAAAGAAGCTGCCGACCGGTCGCCGCAGCTTGCCGGCCTCGATGCCGAGGTCGCCAGATGCAGTGTATCCAGAGTAACCCGTCTGTTAAACGGTGAGACCGGGGCGCTCACAGGGGCTTCAGACGAGATTGCCGCCCTTTCCGCCCGGCGGGAGGAGCTGCTCGCTTCACTCGGATATCCGGCAGACTATTTTGAGCCGCCCTATGACTGTCCGGACTGTCAGGACACCGGTTATATCGGGAACCGCAGATGCCATTGCTTTCTGCAGGCGTCCATCGATCTGGTCTATGCGCAGTCCAATCTCACCTCCATACTGGCGGAGGAGAATTTCTCACACTTCTCCCTGCGGTATTATGCGGACGACCTCTATGCCCTCGGCTCGACGGTCTCCTCGCGGGCAGCAGCGCAGAACGCCTGTTCCAAATGCCGCCGGTTCGCAGAAGAATTTGACACAGAGTATCAGAATATCCTGCTCTTCGGGGACACAGGTGTCGGAAAGACATTCCTTTCGCACTGTGTGGCAAAGGAGCTCCTCGACACGGGACATTCAGTAATATATTTTTCCGCCCAGCAGCTTTTCGACCGTCTGGCGGAGCATGCTTTCCGCAGAGACACCGCGGCGGCATCGGATTACAACAATATCTTCGACTGTGATCTGCTGATCATTGATGACCTGGGAACGGAGATGGCCAATACATTTACGTCGTCCCAGTTTTTTGTGTGCTTAAATGAACGAATCCTGCACCGCAAGTCAACGATCATATCCACCAACCTGGGTCTGCAGGATATTGCTTCCATTTATTCTGAGCGTATTTTTTCCAGGATTACAAGCGACTTTCTGCTTCTCCATCTGTTTGGAAAAGATATAAGGATACAAAAAACATTTTAAGGAGGATTTATCCCAAATGCATGACGACAAGAGAAACCTGAACTCCATCCCTGTCGGCTCCCTCGGTATCATCCCGCTGGAAAGCTGCCGCGAGCTCGGAGATGCTGTGAATGACCACCTTGTACGGTGGCGGACGATCCGGCAGCATGAGCATGAGAACGATATCACTTTCCGGGGCTACATGCGCGAATCCTATATGATTGACGCCTCCTGCCCGCGTTTCGGCAGCGGCGAGGCGAAAGGCCGTATCGAGGAGAGTATCCGCGGATATGACCTCTTCATACTGGTAGATGTCACCAACTACAGCCTGACCTATAAACTCTGCGGCATAGAGAATCATATGTCTCCGGATGACCATTATCAGGATCTGAAACGTGTCATTGCGGCTGCCGGCACAAAGGCAAAGCGGATCACCGTGATCATGCCCTTCCTCTATGAGAGCCGCCAGCACCGCCGCACTGCAAGGGAATCCATGGACTGTGCCCTCGCCCTGCAGGAACTGGTCAACATGGGTGTGGACAATATCATCACCTTCGATGCACACGATCCGCGTGTCCTGAACGCGATCCCGTTGAGCGGCTTTGAAACGGTACAGCCTTCTTACCAGTTTGTAAAAGGGATCCTGGGGGCATGCCCGGATATCAAGGTGGACAACGACCACCTGATGATCATCAGCCCGGATGAAGGCGCCACGGGGCGCGCCGTCTTCATGGCCAGCGTCCTCGGTGTGGAGATGGGCATGTTCTACAAACGGCGGGATTACAGCCGCATTGTAGACGGTATGAACCCCATTGTCGCCCATGAGTTCCTCGGCTCCTCCCTGAACGGAAAGGATGTCTGGATCATCGACGATATGATCTCCTCCGGCGGCAGCATGATCGATGTCGCCCGGGAGCTGAAAAAGCGGAATGCGGGCCGGATTTTTGTCATCGCGACCTTCGGTCTTTTCACAAACGGGCTGGAGAAATTCGACAAGGCCGTGGAGGAGGGACTGATCTACCGCGTTGTCACAACCAACCTGACCTACCAGTCGCCGGAGCTGCTTTCCAGACCGTATTACATCTCCTGCGACATGGCAAAATACATCGCTTACATCATCGATACCCTGAACCATGAGGCATCGATCAGCGACCTCCTGAATCCTTACAACCGGATCAAGACACTGATTAAAGCCTATAACAACCAACAGGAAATTGACGATCTGGACTAAAAAAGTATGCAAAAAGAAGCACCGGAAAATCGAATCCGGTGCTTCTTATTATACATCCAGTCTATTCCTGTCCGCGCAGAAACTTTACCATCGCCTGTAAGGCATCCTTCTCATCATCGCCGCTGGCCTCAATACAGATCTCACTGTTGCCCGCCCGGCAGAACGCCATAACTCCCATGATACTCTTGGCATTCACCCGGTGCGTCTCATCCACCAGCATGATGGTGCTGGTAAACTGACAGGCCACACGAACCAGTTCCGCGATAGGGTTCTCATATTTTCCGGCGATGTCCTCAATAACAATCTCCTGTTTGCTCATATATACTCACCCTCCGTTTTGTAGACTTCTATAATTTAGCGCAAATTCGGTGATTTTACAAGCACAATTTTTGAAATCGTTATTTTATAAGAATCCGTCTGCTATTTCTGCATATAATTATGCAAGTTGAACATATCAGCAAACGCCCTGTGCGAGCATCGCCTCAACCACCTTCTCGAAGCCGGCGATGTTGGTGCCTGCCACATAATCGCCCTCTTTGCCGTAGCGCTTTGCCGCATCATCGATGTTGTGATAGATGTTCACCATGATGCCGTTCAGCTTGGAATCCACTTCCTCGAAGCTCCAGCTCAGGCGCTCGCTGTTCTGGGACATCTCCAATGCGGATGTCGCAACACCGCCCGCGTTGGCAGCTTTACCCGGGACAAACCATACGCCGTTCTCCTGCAGGTACTGGGTTGCCTCCAGCGTAGTCGGCATATTCGCGCCCTCGCAGACCGCGATCGCGCCGTTTGCCACTAACTGCTTTGCATCCTCAAGCTGCAGCTCGTTCTGGGTCGCGCAGGGAAGTCCGATATCGCACTTGATGGCCCACACACCGCGGCCTTCGTGATACTGCGCACTCGGTCTCGCCGCAGCATACTCAGTCAGACGGGCACGGCGAACCTCTTTGACCTCCTTCAGAAGATCGACGTCAATCCCTTCCGGATCATAAACCCATCCGGTGGAATCGGAGCAGGTTACAACCTTCGCGCCGAGCTGCTGTGCCTTCTGGATCGCATAGATCGCCACGTTTCCGGAACCGGAGACGACGCAGATCTTGCCCGCCATATCCTGTCCGTGGATCTTTAAGAGCTGCTCCGTGATGTAGAGAAGGCCATAACCGGTCGCCTCGGTACGCGCCAGAGAACCGCCATAGGTCAGACCCTTTCCGGTCAGAACGCCCTCATACAGACCCGTAACTCTCTTGTACTGGCCGAACATATAACCAATCTCACGGGCGCCTGTCCCGATATCGCCGGCCGGAACATCCACATCCGCGCCGATATATTTGCAAAGCTCTGTCATAAAACTCTGGCAGAATGCCATGATCTCACGGTCTGATTTCCCCTTCGGGTCAAAATCGGAACCGCCCTTGCCGCCGCCGATGGGAAGGCCGGTCAGGGAATTCTTGAAAATCTGTTCAAAACCAAGGAACTTAATGATGCCGAGGTAAACGGAAGGATGAAGGCGAAGGCCACCTTTGTAAGGTCCGATCGCGTTGTTAAACTGTACGCGGTATCCGGTATTGACCTGAACCTGTCCGTTGTCGTCCACCCATGCCACACGGAACTTCAGCTGTCTGTCCGGCTCCGTGATACGCTCCAGAATCGCTTCCCTGCGGTAGAGATCCTCATTGGCATCCACCACCGGACGAATCGACTCCAGCACCTCTTCCACTGCCTGAAGAAACTCCGGCTCGGAAGCGTTCTTTGTTCTTACTTTTGCAAGAACTTCATTAACATAATTCATGATCTTATCCTTCTAAAATTAAATATACACATCAACGAACTTATTTTATTACAGAAAAACGAATACTGCAAGAACTTATTACG
>JAJQBV010000201.1 GCA_021203115.1 Clostridiales bacterium
TTTACAAAAAGAATTGCCGCGCATTGTTGACATCTGAAAATGAAGATGATACAATGAGTGACGGATTTAATTGAGAAATGTTTGCCGAAGACAGCAGGTGCCGCAAGGCGTAACCGTTGGCCTGCCGAGGGAATTTACGGGACACGGATGTGTCCGGGTAAGAGATTTTATCTCCCCTCTGTCGTATGGCAGAGGGGATTTCCTTTGTGAAAGGCAACACAAATTTATAAAGGAGGTGCATGAATCGTGGCAAAGGTTGAATTAAAACAGCCTGTAGTACAGGAGATTGTTGCAAATGTTGACGGCGCACAGTCTGTCGTGGTAGTTGATTACCGCGGACTTACGGTTGCAGAGGATACACAGCTGCGCAAAGAGTTGCGTGAAGCGGGTATTACTTATAAAGTATATAAGAATACACTGATGAAGCGTGCGTTTGAGGGAACTGATTTTGCGGCGCTGGATCCGGTTCTCGAGGGACCGAGCGCAATCGCGATTTCAAAGGACGATGCGACGGCTCCGGCGAGAATCCTCGCAAAGTTTGCAAAGACAGCAGACCGGCTTGAGATCAAGGCCGGCGTGGTAGAAGGCGGCTTCTATGATGCGAAGGGCATGCAGGCGATATCCGCTGTTCCGTCCAGAGATGAGCTGCTTGGCAAGCTGCTTGGCAGTTTGCAGTCACCGATCGCGAACTTCGCCCGCGTGATCAATCAGATCGCCGAGGCCGGCGGCGGCGCGGCGGGTGCAGGTGCAGTTGAAGAGACCGCGACCGAGACCGAAAGCAACTTAGCGAACGCAAGCGAAGCGTAGACCGAAAATTTAAGAAAATAAAAATATCAGGAGGAAACAAAAATGGCAAAATTAACTACCGCTGAGTTTATCGAAGCAATCAAAGAGCTTACCGTATTAGAGTTAAACGATCTTGTTAAGGCATGTGAGGAAGAGTTCGGCGTATCCGCGGCAGCGGGTGTTGTCGTAGCAGCAGCCGGCGGCGAGGCCGCTGAGGCTGAGGAGCAGACCGAGTTCACCGTTGAGCTGACAGAGGTTGGCCCGAACAAGGTTAAGGTTATCAAGGTTGTCCGTGAGGTAACCGGTCTTGGCCTGAAAGAGGCGAAGGCGGTCGTAGACGAGGCTCCGAAGCCGGTTAAGGAAGGCATTGAGAAGGCTGAGGCTGAGGACATCAAGGCAAAGCTTGAGGCTGAGGGCGCAAAGGTTACATTAAAGTAATCATCGCTTCTTCATTGTGATGAAAGCATTTCGGGAGGCATGCGGGAATCTATTTCCTGCGGCCTCCTGTTCTGTTTCTCATCAGGTTTTTCTCGCGATAATCGTCAAACATTTCTGCAATTTTTCTAAAATTATCTCTTGACCCTCAAAAACTGCTGTGATATTATGGTAAATGCACTATTGCGGTTTCATGGGTGTCGTGCGCCCTTTTCGCGCCCATATGCCGATGCAATGGTACGTTTCAATACACTGGGATCTGAATCGTACAAAAATATAACGAGAGGTGAAACGTCTATGGAAAAAAACAGGATACGTCCGGTCAAAAACGGAAATGTAACGCGTATGAGTTATTCCAGACAGAAGCAGGTTTTGGAGATGCCGAACCTGATCGAGGTCCAGAAGAATTCATACAACTGGTTTTTGAGTGAAGGACTCCGGGAAGTATTTGATGATATTTCCCCGATCGCGGATTACAGCGGTCATTTGAGCCTGGAATTCACGGACTTTAAGCTCTGCCGGGATGATGTAAAATACACTATTCCGGAGTGCAAGGAACGTGATGCGACCTACGCGGCCCCTTTGAAAGTCAAGGTACGGCTTTACAACAAAGAGGCGGATGAAATCAATGAGCACGAGATCTTTATGGGTGATCTGCCGTTGATGACAGAGACGGGTACTTTCGTGATAAACGGCGCAGAGCGCGTAATTGTCAGCCAATTAGTTCGCTCTCCCGGCATTTATTACGGGATTACACATGATAAGCTCGGAAAGAAATTATATTCCTGTACGGTTATTCCCAATCGCGGTGCGTGGCTGGAGTATGAGACAGATTCCAATGACGTTTTCTATGTGCGTGTAGACCGGACCCGTAAGGTGCCGATCACGGTTTTAATCCGTGCAATGGGTGTCGGCACCAACCAGGAGATCCTGGATCTTTTCGGCGAGGAGCCGAAGATTCTGGCCAGCTTTGGCAAGGATGTTGCCACGAATTATCAGGAGGGTCTTCTTGAATTGTACAAGAAGATCCGCCCGGGTGAGCCCCTTTCCGTCGAGAGTGCGGAGAGCCTGATCATGGCGATGTTCTTTGATCCCAGAAGATATGACTTTGCGAAGGTCGGCCGGTATAAATTCAACAAAAAGCTGATGTTCCGCAACTGTATTGCCGGACATGTGCTTGCGGAGGATGTCGTGGATCCCTCCACAGGCGAAGTGATTGCCGAGGCGGGTGTGACTGTGGATCGTGAGATGGCGGACCGTATCCAGAATACGGCGACCCCCTATGTCCTGATCCAGACGGAGGAGCGCAATGTCCGTGTGCTCTCCAGCATGATGGTAGACATTACGAGCTTTGTCGACGTGGATCCGAAGGAGGTCGGCGTGACAGAGCTGGTGTATTATCCGGTTCTGGCGCAGATTCTGGAGGAGAATGAGACGCTGGATGAGGTCAAGGAGGCAATCCGCCGGAATATCCATGATCTGATTCCGAAGCATATCACGAGAGAGGATATTCTGGCTTCGATCAACTATAATATGCATCTGGAGTACGGCATCGGAAATGACGACGATATCGATCACCTCGGAAATCGTCGGATCCGTGCGGCCGGAGAGTTGCTGCAGAATCAGTACCGCATCGGTATGTCCAGACTGGAGAGGGTCGTCCGCGAGCGGATGACGATACAGGATCTGGAGACGATCAGCCCGCAGAGCCTGATCAATATCAAGCCGGTGACCGCGGCAGTAA
Source organism: Clostridiales bacterium (assembly GCA_021203115.1). Classification (GTDB taxonomy): domain Bacteria; phylum Bacillota; class Clostridia; order Lachnospirales; family Lachnospiraceae; genus Eubacterium_I. The sequence continues at coordinate 2,966 of JAJQBV010000201.1, forward strand.
AGGAGTTCTTCGGATCGTCCCAGCTGTCACAGTTTATGGATCAGAATAACCCGCTGGGAGAGCTGACGCACAAGCGCCGTCTTTCCGCACTCGGCCCGGGCGGTCTGTCGAGAGACCGTGCAGGCTTTGAGGTTCGTGATATCCACTACTCTCATTACGGGAGAATGTGCCCGATTGAGACGCCTGAGGGACCGAATATCGGCCTGATCAACTCGCTGGCGTCCTATGCGCGGATCAATCAGTACGGCTTCGTGGAGGCGCCGTACCGCAAGATTGACAAGTCCGATCCGAAAAACCCGCGTGTCACGGAGGAGGTAGTCTACATGACTGCCGACGAGGAGGACAATTACCATGTCGCTCAGGCCAGTGAGCAGCTGGATGAGAACGGATATTTTGTCCGCAAGATGGTCTCCGGCCGTTATCGCGAGGAGACACAGGAATACGAGCGCAGTCTGTTTGACTATATGGATGTTTCGCCGCAGATGGTTTTCTCCGTCGCGACGGCGCTGATCCCGTTCCTGCAGAATGACGACGCGAACCGTGCGCTGATGGGCGCTAACATGCAGAGACAGGCCGTTCCGCTTCTCACCACGGAAGCGCCGGTTGTCGGTACCGGTATGGAGGCGAAGGCGGCAGTGGATTCCGGCGTGTGCGTTCTTGCAAAGCGCGCCGGTACGGTGGAGCGTTCCTGTTCCGATGAGATTCATATTAAATATGACGATGACGGTACCAGAGAGGTATATAAGCTGACCAAATTCTCCAGAAGCAATCAGTCCAACTGCTACAATCAGCGGCCGATTGTCTACAAAGGGGATCATGTGGAGGCCGGACAGGTGATTGCGGACGGCCCTTCCACCGCGAACGGCGAGCTCGGACTCGGCAAAAACCCGCTGATCGGCTTTATGACATGGGAAGGCTACAACTATGAGGATGCCGTCCTGCTCTCCGAGAGACTAGTGCAGGATGATGTGTACACTTCGATTCACATTGAGGAGTATGAGGCGGAGGCCAGAGATACCAAGCTGGGATCGGAGGAGATCACCCGCGATGTTCCGGGTGTCGGTGACGACGCTCTGAAGGATCTGGATGAGCGGGGCATTATCCGCATCGGTGCGGAAGTGCGTGCAGGTGACATTCTTGTGGGAAAGGTTACTCCGAAGGGAGAGACAGAGCTGACCGCTGAGGAGCGTCTGCTCCGCGCGATTTTCGGAGAGAAGGCGCGCGAGGTGCGTGATACTTCCCTGAAGGTGCCTCACGGAGAATACGGAATCGTTGTGGACGCGAAGGTGTTTACAAGAGAGAACGGCGACGATCTTTCTCCGGGCGTCAATCAGTCGGTTCGCATTTACATCGCACAGAAGAGAAAAATCTCTGTCGGTGATAAGATGGCCGGCCGTCACGGAAACAAGGGTGTTGTCTCCCGCGTGCTTCCGATTGAGGATATGCCGTTCTTGCCGAACGGACGTCCGCTGGATATCGTGCTGAATCCGCTGGGTGTTCCGTCCCGTATGAATATCGGACAGGTGCTGGAGACTCACCTTTCTCTGGCTGCCAAAGCGCTGGGCTTTGATATCTCCACGCCGATCTTTGACGGCGCAAACGAGATGGATATCATGGACACGCTCGATCTGGCCAACGATTATGTAAACCGCCCGTTTGATGCGGATGAGGCGAAGGACGGGGAAGAGACGTTTTATGATAAATATAAAGATGTGATCGATCAGGATGTCATGGATTATCTGGATGTACACCGCGACCACAGGAGTTTGTGGAAGGGTGTGCCGATCTCCAGAGACGGTAAGGTGTGGCTGCGCGACGGACGCACCGGTGAGCGCTTTGACAATCCGGTTACGATCGGACACATGCATTATCTGAAGCTGCATCATCTGGTGGACGACAAGATTCATGCCCGCTCCACCGGACCGTACTCACTGGTGACACAGCAGCCTCTGGGAGGAAAAGCCCAGTTCGGCGGACAGCGTTTCGGTGAGATGGAGGTGTGGGCTCTTGAAGCCTATGGTGCCGCATACACATTGCAGGAGATCCTGACGGTCAAGTCTGATGACGTGATCGGCCGCGTGAAGACATACGAGGCGATCATCAAGGGAGACAATATCCCTGAGCCCGGCATTCCGGAGTCGTTTAAGGTGCTCCTGAAGGAGCTGCAAGCCCTCGGTCTGGATGTAACGCTTGAGGATGAAAACGGCGAGGAGGTCACACTTCTGGAGACCAGCGAGTACGGTGACACCAGCCTGAACTCCATCATCTCCGGCGACCGTGACTTTAACTATGAGGAGAAGGATTCCTTTGGAGAGCGCGGCTTTACCGAGCAGGAGTTCAATAAGAACGAAGAGCTTGTGAATGTTGAGGAAGATGAGGCGGAGCCCATGCCGGATGACTATGATGACATGCCGGATGAGGTCCTTGACGCAGAGTAATAGGAAAGGAGTGTCATAATGCCAGAAACAAATAATAATCAGGCAAATCAGGTAGTAGCCTTTGATGCAATCCGCATCAAACTGGCTTCTCCGGAGAAAATACTGGAATGGTCTCACGGTGAGGTAAAAAAGCCGGAAACCATCAACTACAGGACACTGAAACCGGAAAAAGACGGCCTTTTCTGTGAGCACATTTTCGGACCCAGCAAGGACTGGGAGTGCCACTGCGGAAAGTATAAAAAGATCCGCTATAAAGGCGTGGTTTGTGACCGCTGCGGCGTTGAGATCACCAAATCCAACGTGCGGAGAGAGCGGATGGGGCATATCGAGCTGGCCGCTCCCGTATCCCATATCTGGTATTTCAAGGGGATTCCCGGCCGCATGGGGCTGATCCTTGACCTTTCTCCGAGAGTGCTGGAGCGGGTGCTGTATTTTGCGTCCTATATCGTGCTGGATCAGGGAAGCTCGGATCTCCAGTATAAGCAGGTGCTTTCCGAGATGGAATATCAGGAGGCCAGAGAGAAGTTCGGCAAGGATTTCCGTGTCGGGATGGGCGCGGAGGCAGTGATGGAGCTGCTGAAGGCGATTGATCTGGAGAAGGATTCCGAGGAACTGAAGACGCAGCTGAAGACCGCGACCGGACAGAAGCGTGCGAGAATTATCAAGAGACTGGAAGTGGTGGAGTCCTTCCGCGAGTCCGGCAACAAGCCGGAGTGGATGATCATGACGGTGATCCCGGTCATTCCGCCGGATCTTCGCCCGATGGTTCAGTTGGACGGCGGACGTTTTGCTACCTCTGATCTGAACGATCTCTACAGAAGAATTATAAACCGCAACAACCGTCTGCGCAGACTGCTGGAGCTCGGCGCTCCGGATATCATTGTCCGCAATGAGAAGCGGATGCTGCAGGAGGCGGTGGATGCGCTGATCGATAACGGCCGCCGCGGAAGACCGGTCACCGGACCGGGCAACCGTGCGCTGAAGTCACTCTCCGATATGCTGAAGGGCAAATCCGGACGTTTCCGGCAGAACCTGCTGGGCAAGCGTGTAGATTATTCCGGACGTTCCGTTATCGTTGACGGCCCGGAACTGAAGATTTATCAGTGCGGTCTGCCCAAGGAGATGGCGATCGAGCTGTTTAAGCCCTTTGTTATGAAGGAGCTTGTCTGCAACGGAACGGCGCACAATATCAAGAGCGCCAAAAAGATGGTAGAAAAGCTGCAGCCGGAAGTGTGGGATGTTCTGGAGGATGTCATCAAAGAGCATCCGGTTATGCTGAACCGTGCACCGACGCTGCACCGTCTGGGTATCCAGGCTTTTGAGCCGGTTCTGGTAGAGGGCAAGGCGATCAAGCTGCATCCGCTGGTCTGTACGGCGTTCAACGCGGATTTTGACGGTGACCAGATGGCTGTGCATCTTCCCCTGTCCGTGGAGGCGCAGGCAGAGTGCCGCTTTATGCTGCTCTCCCCGAATAACCTCCTGAAGCCTTCGGACGGCGGCCCGGTGGCAGTTCCGTCCCAGGATATGGTTCTGGGGATTTACTACCTGACCATGCACAAATATCCGGATTACACGGGCACCGAAAAGGAAGCTTTGGTTGCCGCAGAGTTCGGCGCGGATGTAGAGCCGACAGAGGATGGCGATAAGGAGCGGTATATTCAGGAAGCCATTCAGGCGTTCCGCGATTCTCAGGCGGAGCTTGAGAAGGTGGCGGCTTCCTATGACAGCATTGACGAGGCGCAGGAGGCATTGAAAGCATACAAGGAAGCGCATCTTGTATTGTCGGAGGACTCCCTTGTCCGAGTGAACGTGGACGCAGAGCGTCACAGAATCGTGGTTTGCACAATCGAGGATCTGCTCGGACATCGGTTTGAGAACATCAGGCAGGCGATCCTTGCCTATGAGAACGGCTCGATTACCCTTCACCAGAAGCTTTTCGTACACCGCGAGGGGGAGTTTGAGGGCAGACACATCTCGGCGATGGTGGAGACGACGCTCGGCCGCATGCTTTTCAATGAGATTCTCCCGCAGGATCTGGGTCTTGTCGATCGAAGCACAGAGGAAAATGCGCTGCGGTTTGAGGTGGACTTCCATGTGGGCAAGAAGGGATTGAAAAAGATTCTGGAACAGGTCATCAACCTTCACGGAGCGACCCGTACGGCGGAGGTGCTGGACGACATCAAGTCCATGGGATACAAGTATTCCACGCAGGCAGCGATGACGGTATCCATCTCTGATATGACCGTTCCTCCCCGCAAGCCGGAGCTGATCAAGCAGGCGCAGGATACGGTGGATGTGATCACCCGGAACTACAAGCGCGGCCTGATCACGGAGGAAGAGCGTTACAAAGAGGTTATCGAGACATGGAAGGATACCGATGATATCCTGACACACGAGCTGCTCTCGGGACTTGACAAATACAACAACATTTATATGATGGCTGATTCCGGCGCCCGCGGATCGGATAAGCAGATCAAGCAGCTGGCCGGTATGCGCGGACTGATGGCGGATACCACCGGACGTACCATCGAGCTGCCGATCAAATCAAACTTCCGTGAAGGACTGGATGTTCTGGAGTACTTTATGTCTGCGCACGGCGCCCGGAAGGGTCTGTCCGATACAGCGCTGCGTACCGCGGATTCCGGATACCTTACGCGCCGTCTGGTCGATGTGTCACAGGATCAGATCATCCGCGAGGTGGACTGCAGCGCCGGTCAGGAAGAGATCCCGGGCATGTATGTGTACGCTTTTATGGATGGCAAGGAGGAGATCGAGGGTCTGCAGGAGCGGATCACCGGACGGTTCTCCTGCGAGAACATTTATGATAAGGATGGAAATTTTCTGATTGAGGCGGATCACATGATCACGCCGAAGCGGGCAGCCCTGATCATGAGCAAGGGCGTGGATGAGAACGGCGAGCCGCTTACACGGATCAAGATCCGGACCGTTTTAAGCTGCCGTTCCCATGTCGGCATCTGTGCGAAGTGCTACGGCGCCAACATGGCGACCGGACAGGCGGTGCAGGTCGGCGAGGCGGTGGGTATCATCGCGGCGCAGTCGATCGGTGAGCCCGGAACACAGCTGACCATGCGTACCTTCCACACCGGCGGCGTGGCCGGAAACGATATCACACAGGGTCTTCCCCGTGTCGAGGAGCTGTTCGAGGCCAGAAAGCCGAAGGGACTTGCGATCATCACGGAGATTGCCGGCGTGGTTGCGATCAAGGATACCAAGAAAAAACGTGAGATCGTGGTTTCCAACGCGGAGACCGGTGAGGCCAAGACCTATCTGATTCCTTACGGCTCCCGCATCAAGGTGACGGATGAGCAGGTTCTGGAGGCTGGTGATGAGCTGACCGAGGGTAGTGTGAACCCGCACGATATTCTCAAAATCCGGGGAATCCGGGCTGTGCAGGATTATCTGCTCCGCGAGGTGCAGCGTGTATATCGTCTTCAGGGCGTGGAGATCAACGACAAGCATGTGGAGGTCATTGTCCGGCAGATGCTGAAGAATGTCCGCGTGGAGGACAACGGCGCTTCTAACTTCCTGCCCGGTACGCTGGTGGATGTTCTCGAATATGAGGACACCAATGCACAGCTTGAGGCAGAGGGCAGAGAGCCGGCTGATGCAAAGCAGGTACTGCTGGGTATCACAAAGGCGTCTCTGGCCAAGAAGTCATGGCTGTCCGCAGCGTCCTTCCAGGAGACGACAAAGGTTCTGACCGATGCGGCCATCAAGGGCAAGGCAGATCCGCTGATCGGACTGAAGGAGAACGTGATCATCGGGCAGCTGATTCCGGCCGGTACCGGTATGAAGAGATACCGTTCCATCCGTCTGGATTCCGATTTCGATGTGAATGCAGAGATTGATTTCGGCGATATGGACAGCGACGATGCAGACTATCCGTCGGAGGAGTATGAGAACGAGGAAAGCGGGATCGGTTTTGAGGAAGTCAGCGACACGGAAGAGGCCGCGGAGCTGCCGGAGATGCAGGATTTTGCATGACTTTTTGTACTCAAAAATGAAGCTTGACAACACCATCGGTATTTAATATAATATCATGGTGTCTGTGCAGAAATGCACGCATACAATGACTAAAACAGGAGGTGAATAGGATGCCAACATTTAACCAGTTAGTGAGAAAAGGTCGTCAGACATCCGTGAAGAAGTCCACAGCACCGGCGCTGCAGAAGGGTTACAACTCCCTGCAGAAGAGACCGACGGATGCGTCTTCTCCGCAGAAGCGCGGTGTCTGCACTGCAGTGAAAACTGCTACGCCTAAAAAACCTAACTCAGCTCTCAGAAAGATTGCCAGGGTTCGTCTTTCCAACGGAATCGAAGTGACAAGCTACATTCCCGGTGAAGGCCACAACCTGCAGGAGCATAGTGTTGTTCTGATCCGCGGCGGCCGTGTCAAGGACCTTCCCGGTACCAGATATCACATTATCCGTGGCACGCTGGATACAGCGGGCGTTGCGAACAGACGTCAGGCTCGCTCCAAGTACGGCGCGAAGAAGCCGAAAGCAGCGAAAAAATAAGAGCTGACGAACCAATAGTATCACATTGTGCTACTGTTAGTGTTGGAATTCTATTGACTTATCAGATAGACTGTTCCCGCACGAACGCATAAGTAAGAGATGTGAGTACCGTTGATTTAATCGAAAAAAATGCCTGTTTCAGGCATAACAGAATGGTTAAGGAGGGAAGGACCGTGCCACGTAGAGGACATATTCAGAAAAGAGAAGTATTAGCCGATCCTTTGTACAATGACGTAGTAGTTACGAAGCTGATCAACAACATCATGCTGGACGGAAAAAAAGGCGTAGCTCAGAAGATTGTGTACAAAGCATTTGATCAGATCGCTGAGAAGACCGGCAAGCCGGCACTGAAGGTATTCCAGGAGGCTATGAACAACGTCATGCCCGTACTTGAGGTGAAGGCAAGACGTATCGGCGGTGCGACGTATCAGGTTCCGATCGAAGTTCGGCCGGAGCGCCGGCAGACACTGGCGCTGCGCTGGCTGACCATGTTCTCCAGAAAAAGAGGAGAAAAAACCATGGCGGAGCGGCTGGCGAATGAGATTATGGATGCTGCAAATAATACAGGAGCATCCGTAAAGCGAAAGGAAGATATGCACAAGATGGCAGAAGCCAACAAGGCTTTCTCCCATTTCAGGTTCTAGGAGGGAATCACTATGGCAGGAAGAGAATATCCGCTTGAGAGGACCAGAAATATTGGTATTATGGCCCACATCGATGCGGGTAAGACTACATTGACAGAGAGAATCCTCTATTATACCGGTATCAATTACAAAATCGGCGATACCCATGAGGGCACTGCGACCATGGACTGGATGGAGCAGGAGCAGGAGAGAGGTATCACCATCACATCTGCGGCGACGACATGCCATTGGACGCTGCAGAAGGAAAACAAACCCGCGCCGGGCGCGTTAGAGCATCGTATCAATATTATTGATACCCCCGGTCACGTGGATTTCACAGTGGAAGTGGAGCGTTCGCTCCGCGTGCTGGACGGCGCTGTCGGTGTTTTCTGCGCGAAAGGCGGTGTGGAGCCGCAGTCAGAGAACGTATGGCGTCAGGCGGACACGTACAATGTCCCGCGTATGGCATTCATCAACAAGATGGATATCATGGGCGCAGATTTTTACGGAGCGGTCGATCAGATTCGCACGCGCCTCGGCAAGAACGCCATCTGCCTGCAGCTGCCGATCGGGAAAGAGGATGATTTCAAGGGGATCATTGATCTGTTTGAAATGCAGGCTTATATCTATAATGATGAGAAGGGCGAGGATATTTCTATTGTCCCGATTCCGGAGGATATGGCGGATGAGGCGGAGCTTTATCATGAGGAGCTTGTGGAGAAGATCTGTGAGCTTGATGATGATCTGACGCTGATGTATCTGGAGGGCGAGGAGCCGTCCGTTGAGGAGATGAAGGCTGCGCTGCGTAAGGCTACCTGCGAGTGCAGGGCTGTGCCGGTATGCTGCGGAACTGCTTACCGCAATAAGGGTGTGCAGAAGATGCTGGACGCTGTTGTAGAGTTTATGCCGGCGCCCACAGACATTCCTTCTATTAAAGGTACAGACATGGAAGGCCATGAGATCGAGCGGCATTCCTCCGATGAGGAGCCGTTCTCCGCACTGGTGTTTAAGATCATGACGGATCCGTTTGTCGGAAAGCTGGCGTTCTTCCGTGTGTATTCCGGAACGCTGAATTCCGGATCCTATATCATGAATGCAACCAAGGGCAAGAAGGAGCGTGTCGGACGTATCCTGCAGATGCACGCCAACAAGCGGCAGGAGCTGGATAAGGTTTACGCCGGAGATATCGCTGCGGCGGTCGGCTTTAAGCTGTCGACGACCGGTGATACCATCTGCGACGAGCAGCATCCGGTTATTCTGGAGTCCATTGAGTTCCCGGATCCGGTTATTGAG
>JAJQBV010000012.1 GCA_021203115.1 Clostridiales bacterium
ATCTCCGGAACTGCGGAATGCGGGACGATCGTGGTGGAGACGGAGAACGTCGCGCTGGCAAAAAAGTTTCTCCGCCTGATCCGCCGGGCGTTCGATATCACGCTGGATCTGACGATCCGGAAAACCCCGTCGGGCAAGCGCAATCTCTATCGGATTGAATTGTCCTCGGAGGATGCGTTCACAGAGAAGGAAAAAACGGAAGCAGGGGATCGCTTCAGCCGCGTCTGGCGCGAAGTGGCGGACTGGGAGCAGGAGGGGTTTAAGGAGAGCCTGCTGGACTATCCCTGCTGCCGCAGAGCCTTCATCCGCGGGGCATTTCTGACCGCTGGTTCGATGAGCAATCCGGGGAAATCCTACCATTTTGAGATCGTCTGCCGAAAACGGCAGGGGGCCGAGGAGCTCTGTGCGGTCATCGGAACCTTTGATATCCATCCGAAGATCATTGAGCGGAAAAACAAATTTGTCGTATACTTAAAGGACAGCGAAGCCATCGTCGACATCCTGAATGTCATGGATGCCTCCGGCGCGCTGATGCGTCTGGAGAATGTGCGGATCATCAAAGATATGAAAAACAGTGCAAACCGTCAGTCCAACTGCGACACCGCAAATATCAGCAAGATTGTGCGGACGGCGGCGCGCCAGATGGAGGACATCCGCCTGATCGGGGAGGCGATGGGATTTGACAAGCTTCCGCCGATGCTGCGCGAGATGGCGGAGGTGCGCATGGAGCATCCGGAGGAATCCCTGCAGGAGCTGGGCGCTTACCTGCACCCGCCGGTGGGAAAGTCCGGGGTAAATCACAGACTGAAGAAATTGAGTGAGATCGCGGAAACGCTGCGCCAGCAGTGAGGCTGAATGGAAATATCAGAGTTCGGAGGTTGACATGGAGAGAAAGAAATTATGGTTTCTGTTCAATCCCACATCCGGGAGAGGACAGATCCGTGTACATCTGGTTGATATTCTTGATACGTTTGCGAAAGCCGGATATGAGGTGACGGTCTATCCGACGCAGGGAAAAGAGGATATCACGCGCCTGCTTCCGCAGCATGCGGGAGAGTACGACCGCATTGTCGTGAGCGGAGGCGACGGCACGCTGAATGAGGCGGTGACGGGAATGATGCACTGTGACGCGCAGGTACCGCTCGGTTATATTCCGGCCGGGACGACGAATGATTTTGCAAAGTCTCTAAGAATTCCGGCGAGTATGCCGAAAGCGGCGGAAATCGCGGCAAACGGCACATACTTTGCCTGCGATGTGGGGGAGTTTAACGAGGAGCGGTTTATCTATATCGCCGCGTTCGGCGCGTTTACCGATGTCTCCTATATGACGAACCAGAAGCTGAAACAGGTTCTCGGACCGGCGGCCTATTTGCTGGAGGGAGCGAAGCGGCTGGTGGACATCCCATCCTATTTTATGAGGGTCGAAGTGAACGGAGAGATCATCCGGGATTATTTTTCTTACGGCATGATCACCAACACCATCTCAGTCGGCGGGGCGAAAAATATGACCGGAACCGATGTGGATCTGGACGACGGACTGTTTGAGGTGACTCTTGTGCGGACGCCGCAGAATCCGATTCAAACGAGCGAGATCATGGCGAATCTGCTGATGCCGCGCGACAGCGATACGCCGCACATCTATTCCTGCAAGACGGATCACATCGAGATCCACTGCGAGGAGGCCGTGCCGTGGACGCTGGACGGGGAGTTCGGAGGAGACCAGAAGGATGTGCGGATCATCAACCGCCGCGGGCGGATTACCTTTGTGGTCGGTCAGCAGGAGATCGCAGAGTCCTCCGAGTCATAGTGAGATATCACAAAAAACCTTCTTTTTCCGCAAATTTCTTGTGAAAAAGAGAAAAAAATGATTTGGCACTTGCATTTTTTCAAAAAGTGTACTATCGTAATTGCATGACATAGACAGCGAAGAACAAGGGCGTTCCATTTATCTTGGAATGCCCTTCTTTCGTTTTTACATGTCGGAGTTGTTTGCTAATTAATAAGGGGAATTCCAGAAAGAGAGGAAAGTTAGAAGATGAGTGAGTATTTTAATGTATCCGAGATCTTTGGCGAGTACGTATTCAACGACGCGACCATGCGGGAGCGCCTTCCGAAGAAAACGTACCAGAAGCTTCATGAGGCGATGACAGAGGGCACAGAGCTCGACCCGGCGACAGCCGATATCATTGCCCATGAGATGAAGGAGTGGGCGATCGAACAGGGAGCGACCCACTATACCCACTGGTTCCAGCCGCTGACAGGTGTCACTGCCGAGAAGCATGATTCTTTTATCACAGCGCCCAATGATGACGGAAAGGTGCTGATGAACTTCTCCGGAAAAGAGCTGATCAAGGGTGAGCCGGACGCGTCTTCCTTCCCCTCCGGCGGCCTTCGCGCCACCTGCGAGGCCAGAGGCTATACTGCATGGGACTGCACGTCCTACGCGTTTGTCCGGCATGATGCTGCGGGTGCGACGCTCTGCATTCCGACCGCGTTCTGCTCCTACACCGGCGAGGCGCTCGACCAGAAGACGCCGCTGCTGCGCTCTATGCAGGCGATCAACGAGCAGTCGCTTCGTCTGCTTCGCCTTTTCGGCAACACGACATCGAAGAAAGTAACCCCGTCCGTCGGACCGGAGCAGGAGTACTTCCTGGTTGACCGTGAGAAATATTTAAAGAGAAAAGACCTGATTTACACCGGCCGGACGCTGTTCGGCTCCATGCCCGCAAAAGGACAGGAGATGGACGATCACTATTTTGGATCGATCCGCCCCCGCATCGCGGCATTTATGAAGGATGTCAACGAGGAGCTTTGGAAGCTGGGTGTTCCCGCCAAGACGCAGCACAACGAGGTTGCCCCGGCGCAGCACGAGCTGGCTCCGATCTATGAGACCTGCAATCTGGCTGTCGACCACAACCATATGGTGATGGAGGTTCTGAAGAAAAAGGCGAACGAGCACGGCCTTCAGTGCCTGCTTCACGAGAAACCGTTTGACGGCGTCAACGGGTCCGGAAAACATAACAACTGGTCGATCACGACGGACGATGGCATCAACCTGCTGGATCCGGGCGACATACCGCACGAGAACCTTCAGTTCCTGCTGGTTCTGACCTGCATCCTGAAGGCGGTTGACCGCCATGCGGATCTGCTGCGTGAGTCCGCATCCGACGTCGGAAACGATCACCGTCTTGGTGCAAACGAGGCGCCGCCGGCCATCATCTCCATCTTCCTCGGCAACCAGCTGGATGATGTTCTGAACCAGCTGACCAGCACAGGCACCGCGACCCACTCGCTGGAGGGCGAAGTACTGCACACAGGAGTCGACGCGCTGCCGGATCTGATGAAGGACGCGACGGACCGGAACCGTACCTCACCGTTTGCCTTCACCGGCAACAAGTTTGAGTTCCGTATGATCGGTTCCCAGGATTCCATCTCCCAGCCGAACGTGGTATTGAATACCATCGTGGCCGAGGCGTTCCAGGAGGCCTGCGACGAGCTGGAGGCATCCGACAACTTTGAGAAGACCGTCCATGACCTGATCAAGAGACAGGCGATCGAGCATCAGAGAATCGTCTTCAATGGTGACGGATACTCAGAGGCATGGGTAAAAGAGGCGGAGAGAAGAGGGCTGCCGAACATCCCGAGCATGGTGGACGCCATCGGTTCCCTGACCACAGACAAGGCCATCGACCTTTTCGGAAAATTCAATGTCTTTACGGAGGCAGAGTTGAGATCCCGTGCGGAAGTCCTGTATGAGAACTACGCAAAGAGCATCAATATCGAGGCGAGAGCCATGATCAACATCGCAAGCAAGACGTTGATCCCGGCGGTGATTCGCTACATCACTTCTCTTGCAGAGTCGATCAACGCGGTCAAGGCAGCCTGCGACTGTGATATCAGCGTGCAGACCGAGCTGCTCACCGAGAGCTCCGCGCTCCTGTCCGAGGCCAAGGTCGCACTCGCCAAGCTGGAGGAGGTCACTGACAAGGGACTCTCCATGGAAGAGGGCAAGGCACAGGCCGAATATTATAAGGACGTCGTCATCGCCGCAATGGCTGACCTGCGCGCGCCGATCGACAAGCTGGAGATCATCGTCGACAAGAAGATGTGGCCGTACCCGTCTTACGGCGATCTGATCTATGAAGTGTAAGGTTATATCTATCTAATCCCCTTAGTTAGTATATACATCAAAGGAAAAATCCGGAGAGCGATCTCCGGATTTTTCCTGTTTAAAAATAATTTGATAGATGTCAGTTCCCGGATCCCCATTCGGAATCCTTAAATATCTCTGCCAGAGTAAGGGAAATATTCGGCATGCCGTGCAGGTGGATTCGCACATCCACGTTATAGTCCTCGTCCTCCTTATCCTCCTCCAGCAGATAATTTTCCGCTAAGACATATTTCCCGTCCGTGAGATAGTAAATTTCCAGTGATTTTCCTTTCGGCTCGATAAGCCAGAGCTCTTCTACCCCGGCAGATTCGTATTTTTTCATTTTGATCATGCGGTCCCGCCTTGCGGTGGAAGGACTCAGGATCTCTACTACAAATTTCGGTCTTCCGCGATACCGCCCGTTTTTGATATCATGCGGGTCACAGACCAGAATGATGTCCGGTACGAGCCATTCATCCTCACCCAGATAAAAATCCAGATTTTCTATAAAGACTCTGCAGATACTGTTTTTCAACTGATTGCTGACGGCGGTGTAAATATTGCCGTTGATGATTCCGTGCCGGACGGAAGCGGATGGCGACATCTCATAGATCACACCATCGATTTTCTCGATTTTCTTGTAACCCTCCAGACTTGGCATAGCATGATACCTCTCCTCGATTTTTTGTAAAGCATTTCCCATCTTTTTACCTCCTGTGTCTTGATATACAGAAAACCCGGCTGCTTGTCGATTCTCTGCTTTTTATAGGGACTTGTAAAAGCATGAATCTTTAAGAAACTGAGCAATCAGAATAATCAGACCGTAAATGAGTATGATTTTCTCATTTACGAAAAAAGATACGATGCTTTGGAAATATTCTAACAGAAATGTTCCATCCGCACAACAATAAAATAACGAAAATCTTGAAAAACATTTTGCGGGGTGTATAATAGCATTGTGCGGAATCCCGCACAGTGAGCGGACGGATTGCGGAGGCAGTGTAATGGAGTACATGTCGGTCAGGGAAGCGGCGGAAAAATGGGGAATCTCACAGCGGTATGTGCAGCGCTATTGTACCGAGGGGCGCATCGATGGCGCGGTCAAGTTCGGCGGCGCGTGGGCGATCCCGTCGGATGCCGAAAAGCCTGCGGACAGGAGGCGGACGGTTGGGAAGACAGAAACGGCTGCGGATAAGGAACGGACGGCCGGAAAGACAGAGGGGGTTTTTGATAGGGCAGAGAGCATGGTTCTGACGGAATTTGCGGGCGGGAGTGCCGCACGGGCGGACGCTGCGGCACCCGTTGCCGGGTCGAAGGATGGTCTTCGCGTGGCGATGCCGCTCTTAAATACCCCATGGTCGCCGGGCGCGGCGATGGAGTCCATTGTAAAGATGGAGGACGCGGACACCCGCAACATTGCCCTCGCGGAGTATTACTATTTCAGCGGCCGCTCGGCAAAGGCTTCGGATATTGCCGAGGAATACCTGACCCATACGGATCTGGCGCTCCGCCTTTCTGCCTGTTGGCTCTACGCCTATGCGAACCTTGCTCTCGACCGGATTCCGCGGACGAGACAGGCGATGGCGCAGGTGAAGGCGACGGTCAGGGCATTGGATGAACATACGCCCGCGACCTATCGCGCCTATACTATGTGCGTCGCCATCGGCGCATCGGTGCTTCTTCACCTGCCGGTGCCGGAAAGCCTCAGCCCGATTCAGGATTTTCTTCCCTCGCTGCCGCCGGGGCTTCGCCTGTTCGCGCTGTATGTGCAGGCACACCGCGCTTATCTGGACGGGAAGTACGATGTCTGCATCGGTATTTCGGAGACCGCGCTTGCGCTGGAAAGTACGCTGTATCCGATTCCCGCCATTTATCTTCATCTCGTCTCCACCATGGGATATATCAACCTCAAGCAGAGCAAGCGGGCGAGAGCGCATCTTCTGGAGGCGTGGAAAATCGCGCAGCCGGATGACATGATTGAGCCCTTCGGGGAGCATCACGGCCTGCTGGGCGGGATGCTGGAGGCGGTTCTGCGCAAGGATTATCCCGATGATTTCAAGCGGATCATTGCGATCACCTACAGTTTTTCCGCCGGATGGCGCAAGATTCACAATCCGGATACCGGACATCATGTGGCGGATGACCTGACGACCATGGAATTTACCATCGCCATGCTGGCGGCCAGAGGGTGGTCGAACAAGGAGATCGGCGCACATCTGGGTATCTCAACGAATACAGTCAAAATGCACATTTCTTCGGTTTTGCGGCAGCTCGACATCCCGCAGCGGAAGGATCTCGCGCAGTTTATGCTGAAATAAAAATAATATGGTAAAAATATCTACCCGTTTTTGTCCTGAAATGGGTGTACGAAAATCCGGAAAAATATTTTATAATATGGTCGGGTAAGGCCGCGCAGGAAAAGATAACGATATCTGTGTGAGTGGCCTTGCCATGAAAACAAAAAGGGAGATACAGACGGGATGGGTAAGAAATTGAGAATTATGAAAAAACTTTGGAGTCTGATTCTGACTGCGGTGCTGTGCATCGGTCTTTTGCCGACCACTGCGTTTGCCGCACAGGAGAGTACGGATACGGTGTATCTGGCGCTGGGAGACAGCATTACCTACGGTACGGGACTTGGCACAGGAGAGAGCAGCTTCGTTTCACTGTTTGCTTCTTATCTTGGCGCAGAGAATACCGTGACCAATGAGGGACAAGAGGGATGGACGACGAAGAATCTTTTGGCGGCGCTGCAGGCAGGCGAGTATGACAGTGAGATCGCCGCGGCGGATGTGATCACGATCACCATCGGCGGAAATGATATGATGTCTGCCTTTTACGGGTTTCTGGCGGCAGCCTACAATGCAGATAAATCAGAGACATACAAAATTACTGCTG
Source organism: Clostridiales bacterium (assembly GCA_021203115.1). Lineage (GTDB taxonomy): Bacteria > Bacillota > Clostridia > Lachnospirales > Lachnospiraceae > Eubacterium_I. The sequence continues at coordinate 7,049 of JAJQBV010000012.1, forward strand.
ATGACGTACAAGCTGTTTTAAAAGATTCCTCTGTAAACTCTACGCTGGCGCTTCAACTGCTCACTGTGCTGAACAGTTTAACGGTCAATGTTCTTAACAATTATCTTGCGTTTGCGACCTCTGTCTCCGATTTCGTCTCGAATATCAACAGTATCGCAGCGGAGATCAAAGCGGTAAACGGGGATGCGGTGATTCTGATTGCGAATCAGTATAATCCGTATCAATGGATCGGGAATACAAATGTCAGTGCCCTGTTTTCGGCAGGAATCTCTGCTTTTAATCTTGAACTCAGCAGCAGACAGACCTCGGATTACACGATAGCGGATGTTGCAAGCGCGTTTGCCGGTTCTGCTACATCACTCACCAATGCAAGTGGTACAGACTATGATTTCCACCCCAACGCGGTTGGACACAAGAAAATTGCTTCCGTGATGACAGATACATACGCGGAGGTGGTGATTTACACATGGGAGATTCCGGTGGAGATCACGGTTAAGAATTCCGGCAGTGCGGAAGCACCGGCACAGACTTTTTCTTTTGAGTTTCTGGATATGTACGGCGATGTTATAGATATGGAAGAAATCGGAGCGACAAATGTCGTAAATACGTTCCGCACAAGCGGCTCGGGGACGTTTACCGGATCCATTCAGTTCAGTGGTACCTGGGAGACAGATGGCTGGCTTAGCGATGGCTTTTTTCTGCAGCTGACAGATGGCGGAGAGACAGGATGGGGCATTGACGGTACAGTTTATATGATTGGATATAACTCTGAGTATTTCAAGGTGTCGGATATTGAAATTTCCGTTTGTGAAGAGGATATCTCCTCGTCCGTTTCTCCTGCCGGAGCAACCATCAGGACACTTGCATCTGCCGGTAATGGTACAATTGATAAGGTCAGCTTCACCTGCTCCTATACCGGCTGGACCCTGAGCTTTGAGGCGAACGGCGGCACACAGATCAGCGATGTGGAAGGGGCAGTCAATACGGTGATTGATCTGTCCGCCTACAAGCCGGAGAAAACCGGTTATACCTTTAACGGCTGGTATTCGGACAGTGCACTGAAGACGAAGGCGACAAGTGTTACGCTGAGCGCGGACATGACCGTCTACGCAGGCTGGACGCAAAACGCAGTGTCCGCCGATACTCACACGCTGACGCTGGATACCAACGGCGGCAGTGCGATTGACCCGATCACGGCGGAGGATGGAACAGTCATCGATCTGTCTGATTACACACCGACGAAAGAGGGTTACACCTTCAGCGGATGGTACTCGGATCAGGAACTGAAAACAAAAGTAACAAGCGTTACGCTGACAGATGACCTGACTGTCTATGCAGGCTGGACGAAAAAAGAGGTGTCAGCAGATCCGGCCGCATCGGAGACGGACAGCGGCATGAATTCTTCGCAGAGCGGCGACAGCAGTTCGACTGCTTCACAGACAGAGGAGAGTACGTCGGATGGTACATCGGTCTCTTCGCAGAGCGGCGACAGCAGCTCAACTGATGTACAGACGGAGGAGAGTGCTTCGGATAGCACATCGGTCTCTCCGCAGACCGGCGACGGCAGCCCCGTGGTACAGTGGCTTGCACTGTTGATGCTTGGCGGATTGGGAATTGCAGCATTATACAGAAAGAGAAAAATAAATTAATTCACTTTCCGTTTCTATTTCTATTTTACCGCGAGGTGTGTGATCACACTTCGCGGTTTTTTTGACCTTTTTTCTCCTCAGAATTTGATTAATCCGTATAATAGTACATACTATACAAAACGGACAGGAGGGAGTCGTGTTATGAAAACGATTACAAAAGAAGACATTGAGGCATATCAGCAATATCTGGGTGAGAATGAAAAATCGAAGGCGACTGTCGCAAAATATGTGTCAGCAATCGAGAGTCTTTCTTCTTATTTAAGTGGAAGGGTGATCACGAAAAAGGAAATTCTTTCCTACCGCGAGCGCCTGTTGCGGACGCGGACGCCGCAGACTGTCAACGGGGCGCTCTCTGCAATCAACGGATTTCTTGTTTTTGTCGGTCAGGCGGACGCGAGGGTGCATTTTTTAAAGATTCAGCGCAAAGCGTTCGCGGAGGAGAAAAAAGAAATCAGCATGGCAGAGTACCGCCGTCTTCTCGATGCAGCGAGGGAGGAAGGAAACGAGCGTCTGTGGTTGCTCATTCAAACGCTGGCGGGAACCGGCATCCGCATCAGCGAGCATGCTTATATCACGGTGGAGGCGGCAAAGAGCGGACGTGCCCAGATCCGCCTGAAAAGGAAATGCCGTGTTATCCTGATTCCGGAGGAGCTGCGCGCTCACCTGCTCGCCTACGCGCGGGAGCGGGGAATTGAGAGCGGGTCAATTTTCCGTACAAAGGGAGGGAAGCTGTTGGATCGTTCCAACGCATGGCGGGAGATGAAACGTCTCTGCGCTGTTGCCGGTGTGGAACCGGATAAAGTATTCCCGCACAATTTCCGGCATCTCTTCGTGCGGCAGTTTTACGCGCAGGACCATGATCTTGCGAGGTTGGCGGATGTCATGGGGCACAGCCGGATCGAGACGACGCGGCTCTATGTCGCGGTGAGTGCCTCAGAGCATGAGAAGGTATTAAATCGCATGGAGATGGTTATGCCGTCGTGGAGGAGGAAAATAAAAAGACAACAGACTGTTCCGTCTGTTGTCCGAGAGACGAAACTATACCTCTGAAAAACATCGCTAGTTAAATTTATATTAGCATACTGGGAGAAATTTTCAATACTTTCCGAAAAAAATGTTGATAAAATTTGAAGACCATGTGAAGAATACGTGAATTTTACATTATTTTTTCGGTACATATCACAATAAAACAGCAAGCAAAGAAGACCTCGAAGCCCGGTTGCGGCAAGGTCTTTTTTCCATTTTCGTTTTTCCGGTATGAAGCCTGTCGGTTCTGCAACTTATCCGCATATTCCGCTAATATCCACTCATTTCAACAAAGCAGAACAGGCATTACGGGCAGCCGGTTTCATGTTTTTTACCAGCCAAAACAACAGACGGAACATTATGTTGTACGCGTGTTCCTGCCGGAAGTGTATCTGTATCGTGTAAAACGTATGAAATAGAAAAAGGAGAGAGAAAATGAAAGGAAAAAATGGGCTTCTGAAACGATGGATTGCCGTAGCATTGAGCGCGGCCATGGTATTTAACCTGTGCCCGAACGGGCTGACATTATTGACTGCCTCAGCGGAAGAGAACGAGGATCCAACGATAACGACCGGCTATCTGATGACGGCCGCGTACGCGGATAGTCTGTCTAGTGGTGAGATAGCGGTGCTTGAGTCCGGGTTATTGAATGAGTCGACGTATACCTATGTCGTGCCCACAGCTGAAACGACGGACAGCGACGGCAATAATCTGGTCACGGTGGAGGAGGAGACGGTTGACGACGGCGTGTCTGTGACGATTACGGCGCGGACCTATACCGATGATTATGACAACCACTGGACTCCGGGTGCTACCAAGGTGACATACAGTGATTCTTCAGCAGATACAGTGACTCTGAGTGATGCTGATTCAGATGGAACATATACCGGCAGCTTCACGAGAAATGCGGATGACAACAGCTACAGTGTGTCTGTTGATTATTCGATTGGTACTGTGGCGGATGCGGACGAGCAGAAGCGGCTTTACAATACAATCGAATGGCTGTATACGGGGATTCAGGATTGGGGCTCAGTATATACCTCATTATATGATGATCTAAAGGTTATGATAACCTATATTGACACTTTGTATAATGCACGTTCTGCTATTGATTTGTTTTGTGATGGAGCAAGTTCTTCTATAGAAGACTATTTCTATGCTCAGTATTTGACTAGCCAAACATTTAATTTAGTGACCATTTTTGATAGCTATAAAATATCTCCTTCTGAAGTTGTTTTAAATGCAAACGATAAGACGGAGCTGGAAACTTGTTATAGTCATCTTAAAAACGTAAACACTGGTTTGACAGGTTTTCTGAGTATGGTTGGTATGCAGTTGGGAAACGGTGATTCGACTACTCTGGGTGGCGTAACCATCACCGCTACACAGTACAACGCAATGGTGACCTGGAATTCGGCTTTGACTTCGGCTTTAACCTCCGTAACTGGTATATGTGACTCCAGCCAAAATAGTGCAAAATGGGATTGGCTAAGCACTTATACTGAAAACGGAAAGTGTACTCTGGTCTCGGATTCTGTGGATTATGAAAAGTTGGATACATTGCTGGGGGATCTGGAGGAAGATTATTCGTCCTCTACTGATATTGTTTTTACTGATCTTCCGATCGCCGCGTCTGCTTCAATCGAGGTAAGCCAAAGCATGCATAACGTGGAGGTGGTTATTAATGCAGAGGCGATTGATACAGACAGTGATGAGTGGAAAAACAATACTTCTACCACAACGAAAACATTCACGGGCAATATTACGGTATCGGATGGATCCGACGGCGATAATGTGTATGCAGCAGCCGGTGAAATCATAGCAGATGCATTGGATGAATGGGAAGCATTCGACGTAAATGGAACATATTACGTCGAATCCGACTCATCCTACAGCTACGATAATAATTCTGATGAAATCGTAAAAATTGAGATTACTTATACCCCGAACCAATATACGGTATCGACCACTTGGGATAATAAAAGCCAGACGGTACCGTACGGTTATGTCTACACATTTGAGAGCGCTGAGACCGGTTATATATACCAA
>JAJQBV010000159.1 GCA_021203115.1 Clostridiales bacterium
GGTTCAGCTGAAGTTCGAGGAGGATGCCCTCCGGGCCATCGCAAAAAAGGCGAAGGAGAAAAAGGTGGGCGCGCGTGCACTGCGCTCGATTATCGAGGAATTCATGCTGGATATTATGTATGAGATTCCGAAGGACGACAATATCGGAAAAGTGACGATCACAAAGGCGTACATAGAAAAAACCGGAGGCCCGCTGATTCAGATGCGCGGCCTGCCGGGTCTGGAGGACAAGAGCAGTGGCAGTCAGAATTGAGAATGAAACTTTTTATCTGGAGACGGAAAACACCCTGTATCAGATGAAGGCGGATTGCCGCGGCGTTCTGAAGCATCTGTGGTACGGCGCAAAGACCGGACAGGATATGGAATATCTGCTGGAGTACCCGGATGTGGCTTTTTCCGGGAACCCTTATGACGCGGGCAGGGATCGGACCTATTCTCTGGACACCATGCCGTTGGAGTACGCAGCCGAGGGAGTGGGCGATTTCCGTCTTTCGGCAGTGACAGTCCGCTACGAGGATGGGACTTCCGCGCTGGATCTGCGCTATGAGAGCAGCCGTATCGTACCCGGAAAATATTCGATTCCGGGGCTTCCGGCGGTGTACGCGGATGAGGATGAGGCGCAGACGCTGGAGATTTGCTTAAAAGACGCGGTGTCGGGTATCCGTGTGATATTGAAATACGGCGTGATGCCGGAATGCGACATTATTACGAGGAGTGCTGTCATTGAAAATAACGGCGGACATCCGGTTGTGATAGACAGAGCGCACAGTCTCTGTCTGGATATCCCCTACGGACAGTGGGAGTGGGTGCATTTTCACGGACGCCATCTGAAGGAGCGTACGCCGGAGCGCCGACCGCTGTTTCACGGCGTGCAGCAGAGTGCCAGCGGGCGCGGGATCAGCAGCCATCACCAGAATCCGACGGTGCTGCTCTGTGAGGAGGGCTGTACGGAGACCAGCGGCACCTGCATCGGGGCGGCGCTCGTGTACAGCGGCTGTTTCCAGACACAGATCGAGTATGACCAGCTGAATCAGACCCGTCTCGTCATGGGAAGCAATTCGGAGCGGTTTTCCTGGGAGCTTGCGCCCGGGGAGCGCTTTTACACGCCGGAGGCGGTTCTCTCCATGACCGACGCGGGGTTTGAGACGCTGTCGCATCGGTTTCACCGGGTGATCCGGGAGCATATATGCCGCGGAAAGTACAAACGGATGGAGCGGCCGGTGCTCTTAAACAGCTGGGAGGCGGCCTACTTTGATTTTGATGAGGAAAAGCTGGTGGAGATCGCCAGGGGAGCGGCTGAACTGGGCGTGGATATGCTGGTGATGGACGACGGCTGGTTTGGGCATCGCGATAACGATGAGGCGGGCCTGGGAGACTGGTATGTGAACCGATTCAAGCTGGCGAGCGGACTGGAAAGCCTGGTGGGCCGGATCAACGCCATGGGGATGGACTTCGGTATCTGGTTTGAGCCGGAGATGATCTCGGAGGACAGTGATCTTTTCCGGGCACATTCGGAGTGGGCCATCCGTATACCGGGGAGAGATCCGGTGCGAGGGAGATATCAGCTGGTGCTGGATATCAGCCGCGCGGATGTGCGGGACTATCTCTTTGAGGCGGTGAGCCGTATTTTAAACAGCGCGAACATTGCTTATGTAAAATGGGACTTTAATCGGAGCGTCAGCGACTGGTATTCGGAGCTTCTGCCGGCTGACAGACAGGGGGAGATGCCGCACCGCTTTGTGCTGGGACTATATGACCTGCTGGAGCGGTTGACGCAGGCGTTCCCGGATGTCCTCTTTGAGGGTTGCTGCGGCGGCGGAGGCCGTTTTGACGCCGGTATTCTCTATTACTGCCCGCAGATCTGGTGCAGCGACGATACAGATGCCTATGAGCGGACGCAGATTCAGTACGGCACATCTTTCTTTTACCCTGTCTCATCGGTGGGGAGCCATGTGTCCGCCGTGCCGAATCATCAGACCGGGCGGAGCATCCCGATCCGCTCCAGAAGCGTCACGGCTATGGCGGGAAGCTTCGGATATGAGCTGGATGTAAACCGGCTGACGGAGGAGGAAAAAGAGGATGTGAAGGCGCAGATCCGGGCCTTTAAGGAGTACGGTCCGCTGATTCACAACGGAAAATATTACCGGCTGAGCAATCCCTTTGAGGAACAGTATGCGGTCTGGGAGTATGTGTCCGCCGATGCCGGACAGATTCTGGTGCAGGGAATGATTTTCCGGACGGAGCCGAACAGTGTCCGCAGCCTGATCCGTCTGCGGGGGCTTGACCCGCAGAAAAATTATCGCTTACGGGAGGACGGAAGCATTTACTCTGCCGGGGCGCTGATGAACGCGGGCATTCCGCTGCCGAAAGCGTGGGGCGATTATGTGCCGGTAGAATTTTATCTGGAGGCGATAGAGGAGTAAATCTGCAGATTTCATCATATTATAAGGTAAGAACTGATACAGAGGCTGCCTTATGGCTGATGAGACGAACCGTGCGCTCTACCGCACCGCGATCTATTCCAATGATTACTATGATTTTATCATCGATTACCGGGGCGGATATCCCCGGGAGGATACCGCCTGTTTTCAGAAGGTCAGCGACCGTTTTGATGTGGTCTGCTATGGCCGTTCGGCTTCCCCGGAGATGAGTCTGGAAACGTACCCGTATGCAATTATCCCGAAGTGTTATGCTCCGGCAGACCAGACGGCATTGGAAACCGGCGGCATTCTGCGCCTGCAGAATCCGGCTGGGCTGGATCTGACCGGGCAGGGTGTTCTCGTGGGATTTCTGGATACGGGGATTGAATATACCCATCCGGCGTTTCGCTATGCGGACGGGTCGACGCGGATTGCCGCGATCTGGGATCAGACAGCAAAGAACGGTGAACCGCCGGAGGGCTTTTCCTATGGCACGTTTTACGGGAGGAAGACGATCGATGCGGCGCTTGCCTCCGAAAACCCGGCTGCGCTTGTCCCGACGGTTGATGAGTACGGGCATGGCACATTTCTCGCGGGCGTTGCCTGCGGCAGTGCGGATGCTGCGGCTGATTTTACCGGTGCGGCGCCGATGGCAGAGCTGCTGGTTGTGAAATGTAAGGAAGCGAAGCCGTACCTGCGGGAATATTATTTTGTGCCGGAGGATGTTCCCTGTTATCAGGAAAATGACCTGATGCTCGCGCTGTCGTGGCTGCTGCACATGGCGGACCGTCTGCAAAAGCCGCTGGCCGTCTGCATCGGGATGGGAACGGCGATGGGAAATCACGCGGGAGAGGATGCCTTTTCCGCGTTTTGCGATGAGGTGGGGCGTCAGCGCCAGCGGGTTGTCGTGACCTGTGCCGGGAATGAGGCGAATGCGAGACATCACTATTTCCGGTCCGGTCTGGCAGAAAATGATACCGAAGCGGTTGAAATTTTCGTCGGGCAGGGAGTGACGGGATTCTCCATGGAGTGCTGGGCTGCGGTGCCGGAGATTTACCGGGTGACGATACTCTCTCCGACCGGAGAGCGGTTTGCCGCTGTCGGAGGCATGGCGGGAAGCCAATCGCACCGCTTTCTTTTTGAACAGACAACAGTGACAGTGGAGTATGTCGTTTCGGGATTCGGGCTGGGCAGCCAGTTGATCTGCCTCCGGTTTTTTGCTCCGTGGCCGGGAATATGGACGGTGGAGCTGACCGCGGCACTGGCGATAGAGGGAGCGTTTCACTGCTGGCTTCCGCAGACGGGATTGATGAGCGGGGAAGTGTTTTTCCTTCAGCCGGACCCCGATACGATGATCCTGTCGCCCGGCATGTCCGCGTCGGCGGTCAGTGCGGGCGCCTGCCATACGGCGGGCGGCGGGATCTGGGCGGATTCCGGAAGGGGATACAGTGTTTCCGGGACGGTCAAGCCGGATGTTCTCGCGCCGGGTGTGAATGTTTACGGGCCGGGGCTGCGGGGCGGATACACGGTACGGACCGGAACCAGCGTCAGTGCGGCGCTCACGGCAGGCGGATGTGCACTGATTCTTCAGTGGGCGGTTTTGCGTCAGGGAATGGCATGGCTGAACTCTACCGATTTGTCGAACCTTTTGATTCGGGGCGCGGTACGGAGTGCGGATCGGATTTATCCCAATCGGGCTTACGGATATGGACAGTTGGATGTGTACGGCGCGCTGGAGGCGCTGAGAGTATAGCGGCCGGTCTTTGGAACAGAAAGAAAAAGAACAGCAGATAAATCTGCTGTCCTTTTCAAGGAGAAGGTATTTTTTACTATGGGGGTAGCAAAAAATTATAATGTATTGGGGGTTTACATGTATTATAATAACAGAAATTGAAAATAAGTGTTCACAATGATTTCACTTTTTCAAAAAAATTTTTGGTTATATTGTTGATTACCGTCTGGTAATTCACACTGTTTTGGTGGGAATATCAGGGAAATTTGCATAAAATCAAATCAATTTCACAGGAAAAGGAGTGTGCAGGAGATGAGACAAAAATTATATCTGGAGTGTTACACGGGCATCAGCGGCGATATGACGGTTGCTGCCCTTCTGGATCTCGGGGCGGATGAGGCAAAGCTGAGGGAGGCACTGGACAGTCTGGGACTGGAAGGATATTCGGTGGAGATCAGCCGGGTCAGGAAGAGCGGGCTGGATGTCTGTGATTTTGCGGTGAAGCTTGACGACATTCACGAGAATCATGATCATGATATGGCATATCTGCACGGGCAGAGTGACAGCCATCTCCATACGCATACGCATGAGCACGGAGACGGGCACAGCCACGAGCATCCGCATAATCACGACCACGAACATGAGCATATACATGACCACAGCCATGAGCATGAACATAGCCATGAACACGATCACCACCATGGCCACACACATTCTCACCGGGGTCTGCCGGAGATCATCGAAATTCTGCAGCGCTCCGCCATGACGCCGCGCGCAAAGGCGACGGCACTTCGAATTTTTGATATTCTGGCGGAGGCGGAGGCGAAGGCACACGGCGTTCCGCGGGAGCAAGTGCACTTCCATGAGGTGGGCGCGGTGGATTCCATCGTGGACATTGCGGCAGCGGCGGTCTGTCTGGATGATCTGGGTGTGGAGGATGTCATCGTACCGGTGCTTTATGAGGGGTGCGGTTCCATCCGCTGCCAGCACGGTGTGATTCCGGTTCCGGTGCCCGCTACGTTAAACATTGTGTCGGAGCATCATCTGCCACTGCATCAGACGGGAACGGAGGGAGAATTTGTCACGCCGACAGGGGCGGCGATCGCGGCGGCAATCCGCACGGAGGACAGGTTCCCGGAAACATATTATATAGAAAAAATCGGTCTGGGCGGCGGCAAACGCAGCTATGAGCGCCCCAGCATTCTCCGCGCGATGCTGATCACAGCGGATGAGGCGGGGGATTCCTGCCCGGAGGCAGACGATTCACAGGCAGGTAACGGAAGCAGTGAGAATGCGGACACGATCGTAAAGCTGGAGTGCAATGTCGACGACTGCAGCGGGGAAGCGCTGGGTTATACCATGGAGCGGCTGTTTCAGGCGGGTGCCCGCGATGTCCACTATACCCCGGTTTTTATGAAAAAGAACCGTCCGGGCTACATGATAACCGTGATCTGCACGCCGAACCGGAGAGAAATCATGGAGGACATCCTGTTCGCGGAGACGACAACCATCGGCATTCGGCGGCAGACCATGGAGCGCACGGTGCTTGCGCGCCATAATCAGACGGTGGAGACATCCCTGGGGAAAGTTGATGTGAAGGTGACCGAATACAAAGGGCAGACGAAATACACGCCCGAATACGAGAGCGCAGCGCGGATTGCCGGAGCGGCACAGCGCCCGTATGCTGATGTGTATGAACAGATCCTGTTGGAAATCCGGACCGGAAGATGAGAGGGATTACAGGTTGTCCACGGTGATGCCGTGCTGCTTTAAAAAGAGTGCCGCGAGGCGGTCCCATTCCTGCTCCAGAGACTTATCCGGAGAGAAGGTGCGGTAGGAGATGCCGGTGGTACATACAAGGTTGTCGTTTTTGTAAATCAGATTCAGGAAAAGGCCGGTGATGTCCCCTGTACCGAAGCTGCTGCCGGATTTTGCGACGGTCTTTTCCTGATTCTGCGGGGCGAGCAGAAACTGGAACCGAAAGGAAGACGGTTTCCGGTTTCCTTTGAGCAGATCCAGATAGATCGGGCGAACCTGCGGCCACGGGATGTAGCGCAGACCGGTCAGTCCGAGCTGTTCCCGCTCCGCATCGGTATAAAAGGAATCCCGAAGGGCGCCGTCAATGACCGTGTCAAAGGCGTGTGAGACGGCGGCCTCCTTCAGAAGAAAATGATCAAACATGTCGCCTTTCAGCATTCGGTTCAGAAGAACGCCGATCTCTGTGATTTGCAATGCTACCATAAAAACTCCTGTTCACAAAAGATGATATTTGTGTTATGATTCAACATACGATATTTTTATTATAGAAGTATCCCATGAGAAAAGCAATAGCCGGAGAGGTTCAGGAGATTCAGATTTTGTTAACGAAAAGCAGAGCAAAGCTATGCATGGCGGCATTTCTGGCTGCGGCAGCGGTGACTTTGTCCGGATGTGACGGGCTGGAGGAACAGATATCAGGGTATTTTGAATCTGCGGCCCCGGAGTTGTCAGAATCGCAGCAGTCGGCACCGGAGGAGACGGAGGAGAGCGAACAGCCTGCGGTGGAGAGCGTATCGGAGGAACGGTATGCCTACCAGACTCTGGATGACGAGGAAAAGGCAGTCTATGATGAGATCGTCTATGCACTGCTGAACCGGGAGGAAGAGAGACAGATTTCCACTCTGGATGCCGGGGTGATGAGCCGGGCCTATCAGGCGATCCGCTGCGATTACTGCAATATTTTCTGGCTGGAGCAGCTGGAGTATGTGACGAACAGCAGAGGCGGCGAGGTTGTCTCCATCGAGATCACGCCGGTTTACTCGATGACGGCGGAGAAGCAGGATGTGCTGCAGGCGCAGATTGATGCGGAGGCCGCACGGATGCTGGAGGGTGTTCCCACCGACGGCAGCGATTTTGACAAGGTTCTCTATGTCTATGAGACACTGATCCGTGAAGTGGACTATGTGACCGATTCGGAGGACAATCAGAACATTATCAGCGTGTTTGTCAACCATGAGACCATCTGTCAGGGATATGCCTATGCGACCCAATACCTTTTGGAGCAGCTTGGGATTCCGTGTACGACGGTGACCGGAATGGCGAACGGCGAAAAGCACGCGTGGAATCTGGTCTTCATGGACGGGGCGTATTATTATCTCGACACTACATGGGGGAATTCCCGGTATGTGACGCTCAGCGGAAACGAAACGGAGTCTGCCGGGGAGTCGGCATCGGCCGTTGATTATATCAATTATGACTATTTTTGCGTAACGACGGAGATGCTCCTGACGACCCATGAGCCGGATGAGGAGATTTCTTTGCCGGACTGTACGGCAACGGAGGATAATTATTTTATCCATGAGGGGCTGTATATTGATGTATGGGATCCCGACCGGATCGGCGGAATCATCCGTGCGGGATATGAGAGCGGGCAGCAGGCGGTGCAGATCCGGTTTGCGAACGCTGAATTATGCGGGGAGGCCATGCGTTTTTTTGTGGAAGAGGGCAGACTGTTCGATTATTGCAGCGGCCTAACATCCGCGCAATACTTTGAAAACGCGGACTCTGCGGTGCTGGTGATATTGTTCTCGTAAGATACATTTACATGGCTCTGAATCATTACAAATACATAAGAGAATGGGTATGTAGTTATGAAAAAAATCAATCTGTCACATAATCTGCTCGGATGCAGGTTTGACAACTGGCTTCGTTTAAAACGGACGAACCCGATCACGAACAAAAAACAGGGGCGGTTTATCACACTTGTGACCTTTGTTCTGGGACTTCCGGCCCTTTTGGAGTGGCTGATTTTTTACATTCCGATTCGCAGGACGCGGGTGAAACAGGGTCCGGTTTATATTGTGGGATACTGGCGTTCCGGCACGACCTTCCTGCAGAACCTGCTGACGCGGGATCCGCAGTACGGGTGGTTTGATCCGGTCAAGACCGTCACATTCAATAACTGCATTCTTCTGAAACACATGATGGAAAAGCTGCAGAAACGTCTCCTGAAGGGAGCCCGCCCCATGGATAATATGGAGTATGAGCTGAATCTCCCCATGGAGGAGGTGTTCGCCCAGGCGACGATCTCCACGCAAGCGATCAGTCATATGCTGGTTTTTCCGGACGGAGGGAAGGGTGCAAAATATATCGAGACAGCCTTTATTGACGAGCAGGATGAGACCCGGCAGCGTGAATGGCGGAAGGCCTATGATTATATTCTGCGTAAGGTGACATGGCTCAGCAAGGGGAAGGCGCTCCTTCTGAAAAGCCCGGAAAATACCTGCAGGATCGGGGAGCTGAAGCGCTGCTATCCGAAGGCAAAGTTTATCAATATCTACCGCAATCCGTACAAGGTGATCATGTCCACGGTCAACATGTTCACGAAAGAGATGGAGTTGCTCTGCCTGAATACACCGGCGCCCAGAGAGGTCATCGAGGATATCTCCATCGAGCTTTTCGAGCGCATTTACAGGAAGGCTTTCAAGGAACTGGATCATCTGCCTCGGGAAGACCGCATTGATATCTGCTATGAGGATTTTTGCAAGGATCCGCTCGGATATGTGAAAATGATTTATGACCGTCTCGAAATCGGAGGATTTGAGGAGGCGAGGCCGTATTTTGAAGAACATCTGGAGAGCCAGAAGAATTACCAGAAAAATGTGTTTACCCTTGAGCCTGCGCTGAGGGACAAGATCAACAGCAGGCTTGGGTTTTATTTTGATCATTACGGGTATGAAATGATCACGGATTAGCAGGAAAAGGAGGTACACGGATGCTTGCTGAGAACAACAATGAGATGATTAGTCTGGAAGAGATGGGTGATCTTCGCTTCAACATGGCTACGCTGGAGCAGGAGCTGATGAAGAATCACGGCATCGATCCGAACTTATATATTGAGTATGATGTGAAGCGGGGCTTACGTGACTCGTCCAGAAAGGGCGTGCTGACGGGACTGACGGAGATTTCCGATGTCAATGCGTATGAACTGGTTCACGGGCGCAATATTCCGGCCGACGGAAAGCTCTATTATCAGGGAATTAACGTGATGGATATCATAGACGGGCTCGGAGACCGCCGGTACGGGTTTGAGGAGACGATTTACCTGCTGATGTTCGGAAAGCTGCCGAGTCAGAAAGAACTGGATGTGTTTTTCCCGGTTATGGCGCAGATGGAGGAGCTGAGCCAGCGGTTTGTCCGTGATGTGGTTATGAAAGCCTCGAACCAGAATATTATGAACGCCATGCAGCGGTGTGTCCTGACTCTGTATTCCTATGACAAAAATCCGGATGATATCACACCGGGCAATGTGCTGCGTCAGACGATGGAGCTGATTGCGAAGCTTCCGCTGATCGCGATTTTCTCCTATCATTCCTACCGGCATTTCCGGAAGGGTGAGACCCTGTTTATCCGGAATCCGGAACGGCATCTGTCTCTGGCGGAGAATTTTCTCCTGATGCTGCGGCCGAGCGGGAAATATACGCCGCTCGAGGCAAAGGTGCTGGATGTCGCGCTGATTCTCCACGCGGAGCATGGCGGCGGTAACAACTCCACCTTTACAACGCATGTGGTGACATCCACCGGCACAGACACCTATTCATCCATCGCGGCGTCCTTAGGGTCGTTGAAAGGGCCGCGCCACGGCGGCGCAAACCTGAAGGTTCAGCATATGTTTGCGGATATCATGAAGCATATCAGCGATTGGACGAGCGAGGCTGAGGTAGGTGCGTATCTCCAGAAGATCCTGGACAAAGAGGCGTTTGACCATACCGGTCTGATTTACGGCATGGGGCATGCGGTCTATACCCTCTCGGATCCCCGTGAGGTCATCCTGAAGAAATATGCGCAGAAGCTGGCGGAGGAGAAGGGAATGACCGAGGAGTTTGCCCTTTACGATCTGGTGGAGCGGCTTTCCGGTCAGCTGATCATGAAGCAGAGAAACATGCAGAAGAATGTCTGTGCGAATGTGGACTTCTACAGCGGATTTGTCTACAGCATGCTTGGAATCCCGGAGGAGCTGTTCACGCCGATTTTTGCGATCGCGCGTATGCCGGGGTGGAGCGCCCACCGGCTGGAGGAGCTGATCAATGCAAGTAAGATTATCCGTCCGGCGTATAAGTATGTCGGGGTGCATGAAGGGTATGTGAATATTGAGGATCGCTGACTTTGCGTTTCATTTTAGTGAGGGAGGGAAGAACGATGAGTGAATATAAGATCAACACAAAGTGTGTGCAGTCGGGTTACCGGCCGGCGAACGGGGAGCCGAGGCAGATTCCGATTATCCAGTCTACGACGTTTCGCTATGATACCAGCGAGGCGATGGGAAAGCTTTTTGATCTGGAGGAGGCCGGATATTTTTATACAAGACTGCAGAATCCGACGAATGATATGGTGGCGGCGAAGATCGCAGACATGGAGGGCGGAACGGCGGGAATGCTGACTTCCTCTGGGCAGGCGGCGAACTTTTTCGCGCTCTTTAATATCTGCGAGTGCGGCAGTCATATCGTGGCGTCCTCCTCGATCTACGGAGGAACGTTCAACCTGCTCTCCGTCACGATGGCGAAGATGGGAATCGAGACGACCTTTGTGTCGCCGGACTGCTCCGAGGAGGAACTGAACGCGGCGTTCCGGGAGAATACCCGTGCAGTCTTCGGGGAGACAATCGCGAATCCTGCGCTGACGGTTCTTGACATTGAGAAGTTTGCGAAGGCGGCGCATGCCCACGGCGTGCCGCTGATTGTGGATAATACGTTCCCGACGCCGGTATTCTGCCGGCCTATCGAGTGGGGCGCGGATATCGTCACGCACTCTACGACAAAGTATATGGACGGCCACGGGGTGGCAGTCGGCGGAGCCATCGTGGACGGCGGAAAGTTCGACTGGTTTGCCCATGCGGATATGTTTCCGGGACTGACGACGCCGGATGAGTCGTATCACGGCATCACCTTTGCTGAGAAGTTCGGCCAGGGCGGAGCTTTTATTACGAAGTGTACAACAACGCTGATGCGTGATCTGGGCAGCATCCAGTCGCCGCAGAATGCGTTTTATCTGAACCTGGGACTTGAGTCCCTCCATGTGCGCATGCCGCGCCATGTGGAGAATGCCCGTGCGGTCGCGGAGTATCTGCAGGCACAGCCGGAAGTCCTTTCCGTTATCTGCCCGGAGCTTCCTGGGGATGCCTATTATGAGCTGGCGCAAAAGTACCTTCCGGACGGAAGCTGCGGCGTGCTCTCCTTTGAGCTGAAGGGCGGACGCCCGGCGGCGGAGAAGTTTATGATGGCGCTGAAGCTGGCGGCGATCGAGACGCATGTGGCGGATGCCCGGACCTGCTGTCTGAACCCGGCCACCTCCACGCACCGGCAGATGACTGATGAGCAGCTTGCCGAGGCCGGAATCCCGGCTGGTATGATCCGCATGTCCTGCGGGCTGGAGGACAAGGAGGATCTCATCGCGGATGTGGCGCAGGCACTGGCGGCGGTTCGCGCGTAGATAAATCATACTTGAATAATGAAAATATCGGAATACCCTCAAATTAAGGACAAAAATAGCTTGATTTACCCTTAATTTGAGGGTATATTA
>JAJQBV010000136.1 GCA_021203115.1 Clostridiales bacterium
GTCACCGGAAGGTTCTGAATACAGACATCGTGGACGATCTCGTCAAATCCTCTCTGCAAAAAGGAAGAATACACCGCAAACACCGGATGCAGGCCGGAGGCCGCCATCCCGGCGGCAAAGGTCACCGCGTGTCCTTCCGCGATTCCCACATCGAAAAACCGGTCCGGATATTCCGAACGGAACCGCTTCAGCCCCGTCCCGTTCGCCATCGCGGCGGTCAGTGCTACGACCCGGTCATTTTTCGCCGCAATTTTGCAGATTACAGTGGAAAATACATCGGTGTAATCCGGCTTTTTCTTAGCTTTGAGCGGATAGCCGGTCTCAACATCGAACGGCCCGATCCCGTGAAACCGGTCCGGACTCTGTTCCGCCGGAAGATATCCCTTTCCCTTGTCTGTCAGGACATGGACGACCACCGCGCCGTTTACCTTTTTCGCCTCGCGGAGAATGTGAAGCATGTCCCCGAGATTATGGCCGCTCACCGGTCCGAGGTAAGTAATTCCCATGTTTTCAAAAATCATCCCCGGGATCAGCAACTGCTTTAAGCTGCTCTTTGTCTTATGTATCCGCCGCGCCACACGCTCCCCGTAGGGAAGGCGGTCCAGCGAGCTGTGCACATCGCTTTTGAACTCCTGATAAGCCTCCGCCATGCGCATGGACGCCAGATGCCGGGCCAGTCCGCCGACATTCTCCGAGATGGACATCTTATTATCATTCAGAACAATGATGAAATTTGTTTTCAGGTCTGCCGCGTTGTTCAGCGCCTCGTAGGCCAAACCGCCGGTCATGGCGCCATCCCCGATGACCGAGACCACACTGTAGGTCTCTCCTTTTAAATCTCTCGCCCGGGCCATTCCCAGTCCGGCGGAGATGGAGGTGGAGCTGTGCCCCGTGTCAAAACAGTCGCAATCGCTCTCCGTCCGCTTCGGGAAACCGCTCATGCCGCCCATCTGGCGCAGGTGGTCAAATCCATCCTTCCGGCCGGTCAGGATTTTGTGGGTATAAGACTGATGTCCCACATCCCAGATCAGCTTGTCCTCCGGAAAATTCAAAACCAGATGGAGCGCCATCGTCAGCTCCACTGCGCCCAGATTGGAGGCCAGATGTCCGCCGGTCTTCGCGACGTGTTCCACCAGAAACGTGCGGATCTCCTCCGCCAGCTTCGGCATCTGCTCCTGAGACAATTTTTTGATATCATTTGGTTCGTTTATAAGATCAAGGACCGACATTATTTCTCTCTCCCGATCAGGTATTTCAGCAATTCATTCAGGTATATATTCTGCACAGGCAGACTCTCCATTACAGCAACCGCCCGTTTGGAGATTCTCTCCGCATCCTGCGCCGCCGCGTCCAGACCGCGAACCGTGATATATGTCGTCTTCTCGTTCTTCTCGTCGCTGCCGACCGGCTTGCCGAGGACTGCCTCATCTCCGACTACATCCAGAATGTCATCCTGAATCTGGAAGGCCATCCCCACATCCCGCGCCGCCTGCGAGATCAGCTCCTGCTGTCCCGCGTCCGCCCCGCCGAGAACCGCTCCGATCCGCATTGACGCCTCGATCAGTGCGCCGGTTTTGAGCTCATAGATAAAATCCAGCTTCTCCCGGCTGAGGGGCTTTCCCTCCGACTCCACATCCACGACCTGGCCGCCCAGCATCCCGTAGATCCCGGCATTGTGCGAAAGGATTGCCAGCGCCTCCGCCACGCGCGGACTGCCCGGCTCCATCTGCAGCGCTTTCACGGCCGTCTCAAAGGCGTAGTTTAAGAGGCCGTCTCCCGCCAGAATCGCCATGGCCTCCCCGTAGACCACATGGGTCGTCTTTTTCCCGCGGCGGTACTCGTCGTTGTCCAGCGCAGGCAGATCATCGTGGATCAGGGAATAGGTGTGAATCATCTCGATGGCAGCCATAAAGGGCTCGATCACCGGGCTCTCCCCGCCGAAGAGACGGTAGGTCTCCTGCATGAGCATGGGACGCAGACGCTTGCCTCCCGCCAGAAAGCTGTAATTCATCGCCTCGATGACAGTCCGCTGAAAGCCCTCCTCCGGCGGCAGATAATTTTTGATGATGCGCTCCACATCGGCAGTGCGGGCGGCGAGTTCCTCCTGAAAATTCATGGTGTGCTCCTTTATAACATTACTTGAATGGTTCCTCTGCGCCATCCTGTGCAATGACCAGCATTTTCTTCTCGACGAGATCCAATTTCTCACTACACCGGCGGATTTGCTTCATTCCTTTCTCGTACAATGAAAAGGCGTCCTCCAGAGAGATTTCCCTGTCGTCCATGGCGGCTAGGATTTCATCCAACTGCGCAAACATCTCCTCAAGGGACAGATCCTCTGTTTCTGCTATTTCCTGCAATGTATTTGTATCATTCATTCTGTCTGACATATCATTCACCATATTATTCTATATCCTGTACCATCTCAGGCTCTTTTGCGCGGCTGATCTCCTCCACAACCGCCGAAAAGCTGCCGTCCGGCATGTATGCGCGGATGCGGTCTCCCTCTGAGAGGGCAGAAACACCCGGCAGGCGCTTTCCGTCCGCCTGTGACATCCATGCAAAGCCGCCCTGCATTTTTTTCAGCGGTGATTTTGCGTCCAGAGCCGACGCGAAAAGCTCCAGACGGTGCCGCCGGTCTGTCAGGATCTGCTCCATCCGGCTCTGTAGGCGATCCTGATAGTCCGCCGCCGCCTGACGGTTTTTCATGAGCCGGTTTTTCGGATCCATGATCCGAAGCTTCAGCTCATACTGGCGAACCTTTGCCTGCGCTGCCTCCAACCGGTCCCCGATCCTGCGGTTCAGTGTAAACCGGACACTCTCCAGCTGTTCAAAAACCTGCCGGATATCAAAAACGGCCAGCTCCGCAGCCGCAGACGGTGTGGGCGCTCTCAGGTCGGCCACATAGTCAATGATGGTCGTGTCCGTCTCATGCCCTACCGCGGAGATCACCGGAATCGGACAGTCAAACACCGCCCGGACCACAATCTCCTCATTGAATGCCCAGAGATCCTGGATGGAACCGCCGCCGCGCCCCACGATGATCACATCCACATCGTGTTCTTCCATCGCGCGGATCCCGTTGACGATGGATGCCGCCGCGCCCTCGCCCTGCACCAGCGCCGGATAGAGAACCAGCTGTACGAAGGGGTTGCGGCGATGGGAGATATTACGGATATCCTGAATGGCTGCCCCTGTAGGCGCCGTCACCACCCCGATGCGCGAGGCATACCGCGGGATGGGCTGCTTGTATTCGGGGGAAAACATCCCCATCTCCTCCAGCTCCCGTTTCAGCTCCTCAAACTTCTGATAGAGCTGTCCCGCGCCCTGCAGGGTAATCTCCTGCGCGTAGAGCTGGTACCTGCCGTCCCGCTCATAGACCCGGATCTCACCGAGAACGACGACCTTGTCCCCCGCCTTCATGGGAAACGCAAGCCCCCGTTTCCTCGAACCGGCAAACATCACCGCCGGCAGAACGCCACTTTGGTCCTTCAGCGTAAAATAGATATGCCCGGAAGAATGATACTTGCAGTTTGACACTTCGCCGCTGACATAAATGCAGCTCATCATAAAATCCCGGGCAAACATATTCTTGATGTAGGCATTGACCTGCCCTACGGAATAAACCTGTTTTGTCATACCAGTCTGGCCAAAACCCCGTTGACGAAAGAGGCGCCGCGGTCGGAGCCGTAGGTCTTTGCCAGCTCTACCGCCTCATTGATCGCCACCGACACCGGGATCTCCTCCTCATATTTCATCTCATAGACTGCGAGACGGATGATCGCCAGCTCGGCCTTTGCCATACGGCCGGTCTTCCATTTCTCCGCTCCGGCATTAATCTGCCCGTCGATCTCCTCCAGATGGGCGCAGATATCCTGCGTCTTCTCTATAATGTAAGCGGCGTCCTCCGCATCAGCGTCTTCCAGCTCCTGTGCAGAGAGGCGGATCTGATCCTCCAGCTCTTCCTGTGTATAAAACTCCGCACGAAATAAAATTTTAAAAATCTGCTCTCTGATTTCTCTTCGGCTCATCCGATCCTCCCCATCCGATTCTGTTACGGCTAAACTGGCTGCTTCATGTCCACTTCGGCGATACGGATGTTGACACCGGAGACTTCCAGACCGGTCATATTCTCGATGGCTGTCCGAACCTTCTCCTGCACCTTCGCCGACACATCCGGAATCATATACCCGTATGCGATATTCAGTGTCAGGTCAACCGCAACCCTGCTGTCGTCCCCCACGGAAATCCGCACGCCCTTTGACAGATTCTTGATGCCGAGGCGGCTCACCAGATCCTTGGTGATATTCCCGTACATGGAGGTCACGCCCTCCACCTCCGTCGCGGCCAGTCCGGCGATAATCGCGATCACCTCATCCGCAACCTGTACTTCGCCCATGTCGCCTGTTTTTAATTTGATCTCATTCCTGTTCTCAGCCATGTCACAACCTCCTGCTCATTTGTCTTAGTATAACAAAAAAACATATATTTGAAAACTCTTTTCTCCCGGAGATCCCTTCAGGATTGACACTTCCTCACCAGCTCCTCCTCCGTAATCACGGGGATTCCCAGACTCTGCGCCTTGTCAAGCTTAGACCCCGCATTCTCTCCGGCCACCAGAAAGCTGGTTTTTTTGCTGACGCTGCCAGTACATTTCCCGCCGTTCTCCTCGATGAAAGCGGCGATCTCCTTCCGGCCGAAATGCTCCAGCGTCCCCGTTACCACGACGGTCAGACCGGCCAGCGGCTTCGATCCGGCCGTATCCGGACTCTCCCCGGACAGTATGTTCACGCCCATCTCCTCCAGACGGCGAAGCAGCTCCCGGTTTTTCTCCTCCGCAAAGAAAGAGCGGATGGAGCGGGCCGTGATCTCCCCCACATCCGGAAGTGCCGTCAGTTCTTCCGCCGACGCATCCGCCAGCTCCCAGAGGCTGTGATAGTGCCGCATGATGGAGCGGGCCGATATCCTGCCGACATTCCGGATTGCGAACCCGGTCAGGAGGCTGGACGCCTCGTTCTCCTTCGACTTTTCGATGGCGGACAGGATCCGGTCTGTGTTTTTCTCCTTACCCAGAATGCCCTTTTTAATCAGCTCCTCCCGGTACTGCCGGAGGCTGTAAATGTCCGCAACGGTATGGAGATACCCCTCCTCCACCAGACTCTCAATGTGCCGGCTCCCGAAATTCTTGATATCCATGGCGTCCTTGCCCACAAAATACGCCAGCGTGCGCTTCAGCTGCGCCGGGCAGGACGGATTCACACAGTAGATATCACAGGTGTCCTCCTCCCGGACGAGCGGCGCACCGCAGACCGGACAGACATCCGGCGCCTCATAGGGGTGGGCCGTCTTCTGCGTCACCCGGACAATCGCGGGGATGATCTCCCCCTGCTTCCTGCAGATTGCCCGGCAGCCCTCAGACACGCCGAGGCTTTGGATGAAATCGACATTGTGCAATGTCGCCTTCTGCACATTCGTCCCGCAAAGGCGCACCGGCTCCTCAAAAATGGCGCGGAATGTCATCTTGCCGGTCCGCCCGACATTGACCTCAATCTGGTCGATGACCACCTCTTTTTCCTCCGGGGGATACTTGTAGGCAATGTGTCCGGCGGAATATTTGCTCCCCGCCGGGAAATCCGCGCGGTAGGCGATCTGGTCGATCTTGACCACCGCCCCGTCGATGTCATGCCCGAAGGTACCGCGCCCCTCCCCGATGGCGTCGATGGCATCGAGAATCTCCTCCGCTGCCGCACAGCGCGTGTGGGGCACGACGGCGACCCCCTTCGCGCTCAGGAGATCCAGCGCGTCGGTGTGGGATCCCATCAGGTCCGAAACTCCGTTATCATAAGCGTCCTGCACGTTAAATACAAACATTTTCAGGCCGCGCTGCCTCACCACGACCGAATCCAACTGGCGCAGGGTGCCCGCCGCCAGATTTCTCGGATTCGCCGCAGGCTTTTTCCCCGCATTTTCCTGCTCCTCATTGAAGCGGTCAAAATCCTCCAGCGACATATAGACCTCGCCGCGCAACTCGACATAGCCGGGGATATCCAGACTCTTTACCACATCCGGAATGACCAGCGCGTTCTGCGTCACATCCTCCCCCACCATGCCGTTTCCCCTCGTCTCGGCGAGAATCAGGCGGCCGTC
This sequence comes from Clostridiales bacterium, assembly GCA_021203115.1. Classification (GTDB taxonomy): domain Bacteria; phylum Bacillota; class Clostridia; order Lachnospirales; family Lachnospiraceae; genus Eubacterium_I. The sequence goes on from JAJQBV010000136.1 coordinate 6,148, forward strand.
CTGATAGCGCAGGCTCATGGAGAGTCCGTCGATCTTTTCCTCCACGGAAAAAAGAGCATCCGGATAGACCTGCCGCACCTTTTCCACCCAGTCAACGATTTCTTCCTTTGAAAAGACATCCTGAATGCTGAGCATGGGGATATGATGCGTCACCTCCACACCGGCTTCCCGCTTCGCGCTGCCGCCGATTTTCTGTGTCGGGGAATCGGCGGTCACCCACTCCGGATGCTCCCGCTCCATCGCCTTCAGCTCCAGCATCATCTGATCGTACTCATAGTCACTGATCTCCGGTGCATCCTCGTTATAGTACCGGTTCATATGGTAATCGATCGTTTTTTTCAGTTCCTCGTATCCGGCCTTTCCTTCCATCTGTACCCTCCGCATATAGATTCACTCTGTCTGAAAACACCCGCGCCCTCAGGCTGTCCCTCTCCGCCCGCCGGTTCGGGGCGCACTGTAGGAATCGCGGATCAGCCGGTACAGCTCACGCTTCTCCGCCTCCGTCACATCACGGTAAGTCCCCGGCGCAAGGTCGCCGAGCCGGATATTCATGATCCGCACACGCACCAGCCGCCGCACCCGGTACCCGAACGCCTCGCACATCCTGCGGATCTGCCGGTTATATCCCTGTGTCAGCACCATGGAAAATGTCCGGCGGTTCTTTTGCTCCACCATGCAGCGCCGGGTCTTCACACCCAGCTCCTCCAGATAGACGCCGCTGCGCATCCCTTCCAGAAACTCGTCCGTGATATCGTGATCCACCGTGACAACATATTCTTTTTCGTGAAAATTCCCGGCGCGCATGACCCGGTTGACCAGATCGCCCTGATTGGTCAGAAGAATCAGTCCCTCCGAATTCTTGTCCAGACGCCCGACCGGATAAATCCGGACGGGATAATTTATGTAGTCAATGATATTGTCCTTCTCCCGCTTCTCGGCCGTGCAGACGATCCCGACCGGCTTGTGAAAAGCGATCAGAATCTCCTTTTCCTGCGTCTGCACCGGCTCGCCCCGGAAATATACCTGCATGCCGGGCACCACCCGGTCGCCGCAGACCGCCACCCGGTCACCGATCCGCACGTTTCCCGCCTCAATCTCGCGGTCGGCCGCACGTCTGGAACAGACGCCGGCCTCACTCAGATATTTATTGATCCGTATTCCCTCCGCGGGGATTTCATTTTCTTTCATATTCATCCTCAACATCCGGCCCGCCTGCCCTCACGATTCCCGCTTCCACGCCTCCAGCTTTTCCAGATTCTCCTCCTCAAAGTCGACCATCTCTCTGGCGAGCTCCGTGGCATAGATTCCGGCATCCTTGTATTTGTGTATCGCCTTTTTCAGTTCATCGGCGCCGCGCCGGTTTCCCTTCTGCATCATGTCCGCGATATGGGCGGTTCTGTCCGAGAACGCCGTCTTCATCTTCACCGCTGTCTTCAGCATCTTTCCGGCCGCCGGTTTGGCCCCGGCCGACCCCTTGTGATAAAGGTTCAGGCGATCGTTCGCTTTCTCCTCAAACTCCTTCATTTTTCCGGCCTCCACATGGAGCTCATAGGCGAACTCCTCGTCGTAGACCTCTTTTAAAACCTGTCCGATGGCTTCCCTGCCCATGCCGGAATTCCGGCAGATTTCATGGAGAAGCCGCTTCTCATCTTTTTCATTCATGCGAGATACCTCCTTCCTTTTCAGGTAATTTTAGTATCCCGCTGAAGTTCTCTGATTATGCGCACAATCAAATCATGCACCGACATAAGACAGGGAACAGCCAAAACTGCTCCCTGAACAAAACATTTTCAATCATTATTTACATACCGGCAAGAACATCCGTCCTGACATAACCTGTCTTTCCGTTCCATGTGACCTTTGTCCAGCCCTCGCTGTAGCTCATCACCACCGTCACCTGCTCTCCGGAATAAGCCAGACCGATTCGCTCGGAGCTCTCGCTCATGGAGGAACGGATATTCACCGAGGAGGTCAGCGTGATGGTTGAGCCCTCCGCAAGCGCTCCTCCGGAAGATGACGGGGACGATGTCTCTGATGTGCCTGTGGAGCCTGATGATATGTACTCGGTCTTGATATAGCCGACGACATCCCCGCTCTTGACTTTGGTCCACCCGGTGTCTGTGACCGCCAGCTGGCGAACCTCGGAACCGGCTGTCGCCGAAGCCAGCGCAGTCGATGACTCGCTGGGTTCCTCGCGGATATAAACCGTATCCGTCACATAAACCCATGCCTTGCTCTCCGTCTCTGTGGAGGTCGAAGCGGTATCCTCTGTGGTTTCCGTGCTCTCTGCATCGCCCGCTGACTCATCTGTATCCGTACTCTCCTGTACCTGAGCCGCGGCCTCGGCCGCCTTCTGCGCCAGGATCTCCTCGTACTCACTCTGCCAGCTGCTGATCGCCGCAGCAAGGTCACCCTCCACCAGCGTCCGCAGCGCCTCATCCTGCTCCAGCGCCTGCTCGTACTGGGTCTGGACACCGGCCTGCAGCGCGATCACATCCTCGCTCGACTCGTACGTCTGGATCAGCTGCAGAATCTCCTGATCCAGCGTGTACTCCTGATACAGCAGGTTAAACGGACTGTAGGTGTTGTCAATATACGCCGTCTCATCGTCCGTGATCCTCACATAGAAGAAATCCATGCCCGCCGCGGTCGTCTCCACATCGTTGTATTTTACGGAAAACGAAACCGAAACGATATAGGAGGAATCATCCAATCCGGTCTTTGTGTAGCAGACGATATTCTCGTAGCTCTCCACAAACGCGCTGTACATCGTGATATAGGTCTGCTCCGTCTCCGACATCGGATAGGCATACTGAATAATGCTGCTCACATCCCCGCTGGCGTAGCAATTGTAATAGTTCGTGATAACGGTATTGATCTGCTCATAGGCATCCGTCTCATACTCCTGCACAGAAACCGGCTGCTCCTTGTTCTCATCGGCCTTCTTTGCCATCCGGCTGCGCACGCCGATCACAAGGACACTGATCAGAATGATGACAACCAGAATACCGACCACAATCAGCGCCAGATTCTTTTTCGCGATCTTCTGCACCTTTTCCTTTTTCGCGGCACCGGCGTCTACGCTCCTGCGCTTCGTCTTCTTTTCGGAGACATGCTCATCGCGTATAATCTCTCCGGTCGCCGCATGGGACTTGTCCCGCACCGAGTCAAGCGAGATAAATTCCAGCTCGTCCTCCTCCGGGATTTTCTCCGGTTCCTCCCCGGAAAACTCCTCGATGGATATTTTCTCTAAGGGGAGCTCCTCCTCGAGCACTTCTTCCGCGGATGTATCTTCGGCAGCGGCTGCCCCACCGGATACTTCCTCCGAAGATTCCTCTTCTTCTGCTATCACATCAGCGCCTTCTGCCGCCTCACTGTCATCCGCGCCGGAAGTCTCCGACTCCTCATCTGCCGGATCTGCATCCTCTGTCAGTGTATTCTCTTCCTGTATTTCGATATCCTCTGTCGGCTGCCCCTCAGCGGACGCCTCTGTAAGCTTCATCTCGTCTTTCTCAAAATCTGACATATGAAAACTCCTTCTGCTCTCTGATCACTCGCCCCGATCATTCTGTCCAACAGTCTCACAATGACATGATTTTAACATAATCGCTTTTATTAATCAAGGCAGCCGGCTTTGCTTTTCATATTATTCACATTTTCCGCGGTAGCGGTTTAACATGGCATAGATCTCCTGTATCCGGGGCGCCGCCATCCCGCAGTACGCATACCCCTCCATAAAGGCCTCCAGGCCGTTCCGCTCCAGAAGACTCGTCAGCATCCCGGCCAGCCGCTTCACCGTGACCGGGCCGGAGACCTTTGTCAGAACATACCTCATCATCCCCGCGAGCGCCGCCATCTGCTCGCTGTCGGCCAGCTGCTCCACATAGCGCAGGTCGACGGTTTCATGGTTGATGGAAAACCCGTCCGTGGACATCACCTTCGTTTTCATGCGGTCATCCCTCCGCGCCGGGCTTCCCCAGAAAGCGCGGTCCGTCTGCGGCAAAAGAAACGCCTCCGCCTCAAAAACCGGCAGCGGATACTCCGGAAGAAACGCATCCACCCGCTTTTTTACATCCAGCGGCCGGTAGCTGTCCATCTGGATCACGGTGTCCGCCATATGAAAAAAGGCGCCGCTGCTCCCGGCGACCAGCACCGTGGAAATCCCCGCCTTTTCGTACAGGTCGCGGACTCTGGCGCAGAACGGCGTGATCGGCTCCTTGTCTCCGTGAACAATTTTCTGCATAAACTCATCCCGCACAAGAAAGTTTGTGGCGGACGTATCCTCGTCGATCAGAAAGGTATGGCTGCCCATCTCCACGCCCTCCATAACCGCGGCTGCCTGCGAGGTGCTGCCACTGGCATCCGCCGTGGAGAACCGCTTCGTATCCTTCCCGTTCGGGAGGTTGTGGATAAACAGGGACAGATCCAGATTTTTCACAGAGCGGCCGTCCTCCGCCCGGAGTTTTAAGGCGCTCTCCTCCGTGACGGCATACTCTCTCCCGTCCCCGGCGATATGGTTATAAACTCCCTGCTCCAGCGCCTGCAAAAGCGTCGATTTCCCGTGATAGCCGCCGCCGATGATCAGCGTGACGCCCTCCGGAATGCCGAGGCCCGCCGTTTTCCCGTGATAAGGCAGATCCATCTCCACCCGCAGCGTTTCCGGAACGGAGAGCGGCACCGCATCGGCAAGCGGCCGGTCCGAAACGCCGCTCATCCGCGGCAGAACACTGCCCTCCGCCAGAAACGCGACCAGCTTCCGCTTCGGGAGCTCCTCCCGGATGAAATGCTGATCCACGGAAAGCTCGTAATTCTTCTGCAGGGTCTCGCGCCGCCAGCTCCTGTAATACAGGCTTTGCACCACCGCCGGCGGAAGGAGGTCAAAGAGAATCTTTGCCAGCTCATTGGAATTCACCGTCCGCCCGTTCGCCGGAAATCCGACCTCAAGCCGCGCCGTCAGCGTATTTTTCGCGATCACCATCGCGGAGCGGTGAAGGATCTCCTGTCCCGGACGGCTGGTGCCGACCAGACCGCTCTTTCCCGATCCCTTCGCCTTAAAGCTGCACTTCGCCAGCCCCTGCGAAAATCTCCGCAGCAGGCAGTCCTCCAGCGCGATGCAGCTGTAATCCTCCCGCCAGTACTCCTCCGGAAACCCCGCCTTTTTCATAGGAATCACAACGCTCAGGTTCGAGGGCGATGCAAAGGGATCCCCCTGCACATGATCGATCGAGAGCACAAAATCCCCGAAGTCATACTGTCCGCGGAGGGACTTGTACGCCGGGTAGCCGCGGCGGTTGATTTGTTTCAGTTCGTGTCTTAAATCCAGTTTACTCTTCATTTTCTACACCATTTCATAAAATTTCCGCATCCCGCTGTTTTGGTGTGCTTCCCGTCAAGTAGACAATAAAAAAATTAAAAAGTTTTTCCCGC
>JAJQBV010000216.1 GCA_021203115.1 Clostridiales bacterium
CGGGATTTTGTCTATGTGCACACACCGCTGATTACCGGGAGTGACTGTGAGGGCGCGGGGGAGATGTTCCAGGTGACGACGATGGATCTGACAAATCTTCCGAGAACCGATGCCGGGGAGATTGATTATACAAAGGATTTCTTCGGGAAACCGACCAACCTGACCGTCAGCGGACAGCTCAACGGCGAGGCATACGCGCTTGCATTTAAGAATATCTACACCTTCGGGCCGACATTCCGCGCGGAGAATTCCAACACCACGCGGCATGCGGCGGAGTTTTGGATGTTTGATCCGGAGATCGCCTTTGCGGATCTAAAGGATGATATGCTGCTGGCAGAGAGCATGTTGAAATATGTGATCCGCTATGTGCTGGAGCATGCGCCGGAGGAGATGGAGTTTTTCAATAAATTTGTGGATAAGGGCCTGCTGGATCGGCTCCGCCATGTGCTGGATTCCGACTTTGCCCATGTGACCTACACGGAGGCGGTGGATATCCTGATGAAGGAGAATGACCGGTTCGATTACAAGGTCTCGTGGGGCGCGGATCTGCAGACGGAGCATGAGCGGTTCCTGACAGAGGAGGTCTTTCGGCGTCCGGTCTTTGTGACGGATTACCCGAAGGAGATCAAGGCGTTTTATATGAAGCTAAACGACGACGGGAAGACGGTGGCGGCCATGGACTGTCTGGTGCCGGGCATCGGGGAGATCATCGGCGGCAGCCAGCGTGAGGATGATTACGACAAGCTTTCTGCGCGGATGCGGGAGCTCGGACTCAACGAGGAGGATTATCGTTTCTACCTCGATCTGAGAAAATACGGCTCCGCCCGCCACGCCGGTTTTGGGCTCGGCTTTGAGCGGTGTGTCATGTACCTGACCGGCATGGCGAACATTCGCGATGTGATTCCTTTCCCGAGGACGGTAAACAACTGCGAGCTTTGATGCGAAGGAGAATCTATGAAAAAAAAGTGGGTAGTCGCAGCCAAACGCGCAGACTTCACCGCGATCGGCGCTCATTTCGGCGTTGATCCGGTGATCGCGCGGATCATGCGCAACCGCGGGATGACGGAGATATCCGAGATGGAGACCTATCTCTACGGAACGAAGACCAGCCTGCACGATCCCCATCTTTTGAAGGATGTGGACAGGGCGGCCGCGATTCTGGGTGAGAAGCTCCGGGCGGGGAAGAGAATCCGGATTCTCGGCGACTATGATGCCGACGGCATCCAGTCCTCCTACATCCTGCTGACGGCACTGCGCCGGGTGGAGACGGCGATTTCCGGCCCACGGCAGTCCCGGGTGGATGCGGTGATTCCGGACCGGGTGCGCGACGGATACGGCCTGAACGAGCATCTGGTGACAAAAGCATGGGAGGATGGGATCGATACGATCCTGACCTGCGACAACGGGATATCCGCTTCCGATCAGATACAAAGGGCAAAGGAACTGGGAATGACTGTGATCGTGACCGACCACCACGAGGTTCCCTTTGAGGAGAAAGAGGGCGTGCGCAGGGAAATCCTTCCCGAAGCGGACGCCATTGTTAACCCCAAACAGGCGGATTGTTCCTATCCGTTTCCGGGGCTCTGCGGCGCGGCGGTGGCATGGAAGCTGGTTCAGGTCCTCTATGAGCAGGAGGGGATTCCGGCCGCGGAGGCGGATGATTTTCTGGAAAACGCCGGATTTGCCACGGTGACGGATGTCATGGATCTGGTGGGGGAGAACCGGATTCTGGTGAAGGAGGGACTGAAGCGTCTTCGCCAAACCCGCAATAAAGGGATGCGCGCACTCATGCTCCAGCGGAATCTGGACGCGGAAACGCTGAAGTGCTACCACATCGGATTTGTTCTGGGGCCGTGCCTGAACGCGACGGGTCGTTTGGAGACTGCGCAGCTCTCGCTGGAGCTCCTGATGTGTGAGGATGAAAAGAAAGCGGCGGTACTGGCGAAGGAGGTCATCGAGCTGAACGAGAGCCGGAAACGGATGACCGAGCGCGCGGCGGAGGAGGCAGCGCAGATCATTGCCGAAAACGGGTACGGCAGGGATAAGGTGATCGTTGTTTTTCTGCCGGACTGCCATGAAAGCCTGGCTGGTATTGTGGCCGGCAGGATCCGGGAGGCATATGGGCGCCCCGCTTTCGTGGTGACCCGCGGTGAGGAGGACTGCAAGGGGTCAGGCCGGTCGGTGGAGACCTACTCTATGTACGAGGAGATGTGCAAATGCCGCGAACTTTTCCTGAAATTCGGCGGACATCCCATGGCGGCCGGGTTTTCCCTGCGGGAGGAGAACATTGATATCCTGCGCCGCAGGCTAAATGCGGAGACGACCGTCTCGGAGGAGGATCTGCAGCCGAAGGTGACGATCGACGTGCCGATGCCGGTCGATTACCTGAGAGAGGACCTTGTGTGGCAGCTGGAGCTTCTGGAGCCCTTCGGAAAGGGCAATGAGAAACCGGTTTTTGCCGATCATGATCTGGAAATCACCGGCCTGCGCATCTGCGGAAAAGAGAAAAATGTGGTGCAGATGAGGCTGAAAAGCGCGGGCGGCACGGAGCGGGATGCGGTATATTTTGGCGATCCGGAAAATTTGAGGTTATCATTAGAGGAAAAGTATGATATGGTAGTAGCACGGGATACGATGAACGGCAGGTGCGTCCATCACGCGTCGCTGGATTTTATCTACTATCCTGAGATAGACCATTATTATTCAACGCCGCGGGTGAAGCTGAGGATCAGCGATTTTCGGTGACAGTTCCGGATGACGGACAGAGATGCTGTGTCCAATCCGGTGCGCGGATGGAAAGGAGATCATAATGAAGCATCATTTTCTGAAAAAATTAACCGCCCTGACGCTGGCGGGAGCGATGGTCTTCGGCATGGGAATGACCGCCTTTGCGGAGGAGTCCGATACGGCGGCTGAGACAGAGGAGGTCACTGTGGATGAGGGCGATACCCCCTATGTCGCGCTCGGAGCGGATCTGAGCGATGACGAGCGAGCGACCGTATTGTCGCTGTTGGGACTGACCGAGGAGGATCTGGAGACCTACGATGTGGTTACAGTCACCAATGAGCAGGAGCATGAGTACCTTGATTCTTATATTGATTCCTCTACGATCGGAACGCGGGCACTGTCTTCCGTTGTCGTGATGGAGGCCGAGTCGGGAAGCGGCATCACGGTTACGACAAAAAACATCAATTATTGCACGTCCGGTATGTATGAAAACGCGCTGGCGACAGCGGGCGTGGAGGACGCGGAGGTCATCGTGGCCGGTCCGTTTGGTATCTCCGGAACGGCAGCCCTGATCGGGGCGTTGGAGGCGTACTCCGTGATGACCGGAGAAGAGATCCAGACGGACGTGATCGACGGCGCCATTGAGGAGATCGTGGTCACCGGAGCGATCGAGGAATCCACCGGGACATCGGATGAGGTTGAGGGGATGGTCGCTTATCTGAAGGAACAGCTGGCGGACAGCGAGGATATGACCGATGAGGAGCTGCAGGAAGCCATTGAGGATGCGGCGGAGCAGTTTGACGTCACCCTTACGCAGGACGATATCGACCAGCTGATTTCTCTTCTGAAAAAGCTTCAGGGGATGGATCTGGACTGGGATAATATTGCAAAGCAGGCGCAGAGCGTCTATGACAAGCTGAAGGGGATGGAATTCGATCTGAGCTCCATTGATACGGATGAGCTCGCCGCACAGGCAAGCGGGATTTTCGCGAAGCTGATCGAGTTTATCAAGGGATTATTCTCCTGAGTTGATTTTCATTTCTGACACAGAGGCATAAACTATGAGTATGGATTATATTGTAAGGGCGACAGCGGCGGACAATGCCATCCGCGCGTTTGCCGTTACCTCCCGGGAGATCGCGGAGGAGGCGCGGCGGCGGCACAACACCAGTCCGGTGGTCACGGCGGCACTGGGCAGGCTTCTGAGCGGTGCTGTCATGATGGGCGTGATAATGAAGGGCGAGGAGGATCTGCTCACCCTTCAGGTTCGGGGCGACGGCCCCGTGCGGGGACTGACGGTGACGGCGGATTCCCACGGACATGTCAAGGGCTATCCGCTGGTTCCGGATGTCATGATTCCTCCCAGAAACGGGAAGCTGGATGTGGGCGGCGCCGTGGGCGCGGGTCAGATGAGCGTCATCCGGGATATGGGGCTGAAGGAGCCCTATGTGGGTCAGATACAGCTGCAGACCGGGGAGATCGCGGATGATCTCACCTACTATTTCGCCACATCGGAGCAGATCCCGTCCTCTGTGGGGCTCGGCGTGCTGATGAACCGGGACAATACGGTAAAACAGGCCGGAGGCTTTATCATTCAGCTGATGCCGTTTGCCGATGAGCGGATCATCGATGCGCTGGAGGAGAAGCTTTCCCGGATTTTCTCCGTGACGGAGCTGCTGGAGCAGGGACATACGCCGGAGACGCTGCTGGAATCCGTTCTGGGGGAGTTTGGTCTGGAGATTTCAGAGAAAATACCGGCTTCCTTTTTCTGCAACTGTTCGAAGGACAGGATTAAAAAGGCGCTGATCAGTCTGGGGAAAGCGGATCTGCGCGAGTTGATCTGCGAGGGCGAGCCGATTGAGGTCCGGTGCGATATGTGCAATACAGCGTATACCTTTGAGACCGGGGAACTGGAGGAGATTCTGAGACAATGAAAGACGGGTTTATCCGGGTCGCCGCCCTGACCCCGACGGTGAAGGTGGCGGATCCGAAATATAATAAAGAGAGAATCTGTGAGCTGATCGATCAGGCGTCCAAAGCCGGGGCGCAGGTGATGGTTTTTCCGGAGCTTTGCATCACCGGATATACCTGCAGCGACCTGTTTTATCAGGATCTTCTGCTGGCCGGGGCGCGGCAGGCGCTGATCGATATCGCAGCTTACTCGGAGAAGGCGGCCGCCGTGATTCTCGTCGGCCTGCCTCTGGAGTACAATGAGAAAATCTACAATGTGGCGGCGGTTGTCAGCGGCGGGAGCATTCTGGGACTCGTCCCCAAGACGCACATCCCGACCTACAATGAGTTTTATGAGGGACGGCATTTTGCGAGCGGGATGGAGGCGCCGGTTCCGGTTCGTCTGGACGACGACCACATCGTTCCCATGGGAACGCATCTGCTTTTTTCCTGCCGGCAGATGCCGGGGCTGACGATCGGGGCAGAGATCTGCGAGGATCTGTGGGCGCCGGATCCGCCGAGCATCGGGCTGGCGATGGCGGGGGCGACACTGATCGCCAATCTTTCCGCCAGCGACGAGACCACGGGAAAGGATATTTACCGGAGGGATCTGGTGTGCGGCCAGTCCGCCCGCCTGATCTGCGGCTATATCTATGCGAGTGCCGGGGACGGGGAATCCACCCAGGATGTGGTGTACTCCGGACACAATCTGATCGCGGAGAACGGAACGCTTCTGGCTCAGAGCCGCCGGTTTGCCAACGAGAGTATTTATTCGGAGATCGATGTGCGCCGGCTGAGGGAGGAACGGCGGCGGATGTCCACCTATGGGACAACGGACGCCGCTTATATTACGGTGGAGTTTCACCTGAGGGAAAAAGTGACGCCGCTGACCCGTTTTGTGGATCCGGCGCCCTTTGTCCCGGGGAAACGGGAAGACCGGGAGAAACGGTGCGAGGAGATTTTTATGATTCAGGCCATGGGTCTGAAAAAACGGCTGGACCACACCGGATGCCGCGCTGCGGTGGTCGGCATTTCCGGAGGATTGGACTCGACGCTGGCGCTGCTGGTCACGGTAAAGGCTTATGATTTGCTGAACAAGAACCGCGGGGGAATCATCGCAGTCACCATGCCGGGGTTCGGGACGACAGACCGCACCTATGACAATGCGGTCAGCCTGATCCGATCGCTGGGCGCGACGTTTCGGGAGGTAAAGATTGCCGATTCGGTGCGCCTCCATTTCCGCGATATCGGACAGGATGAGACGGTTCACGATGTCACCTATGAGAACGGACAGGCCAGAGAGCGGACACAGATTCTCATGGACATTGCCAACAAGGAGGGCGGCATGGTCATCGGGACGGGCGACATGTCGGAGCTGGCGCTCGGCTGGGCCACCTACAACGGCGACCATATGTCCATGTACGGTGTGAATGCCTCGGTTCCGAAGACGCTGGTGCGCCATCTGGTGCGCTATTACGCGGATACCTGCGGGGATCCGGAGCTTACGAAGGTGCTTCTGGATATTCTGGACACACCGGTGAGTCCGGAGCTTCTGCCGCCGGAGGACGGGAAGATTTCACAGAAAACAGAGGATATCGTCGGACCTTACGAGCTCCACGATTTCTTCCTGTACTATATGCTGCGGTTCGGCTGCAGCCCGAAAAAGATTTTCCGGCTGGCAAAATACGCCTTTGCCGGAACCTATTCGGAGGATACGATTGAGAAATGGCTCACGACCTTTTATCGGCGGTTCTTCAGCCAGCAGTTCAAGCGCTCCTGCCTGCCGGACGGACCGAAGGTCGGTACCGTAGCGGTCTCTCCCAGAGGAGACCTGCGGATGCCGTCGGATGCCGGTGTGCGGCTCTGGATGGACGAACTGGAGCATCTGCACGAGGAGAATGAGGCGGATGCCGGAGCGGGGGAAGCCGCGGCGCCCGCGGAGGACTTCGACAAAGATTTTGATGCGTTTTTCAGAGATTTTATGAAGTAAGCTTCGCAATTTCTCATACGGAAGGGAAATCATCGTGCGGCTGACGACACTGTGTTATATCGAGCGGGACGGAGCATACCTGATGCTCCACCGCACAAAAAAGGAAAATGACCAGAGCCATGATAAATGGCTCGGAGTCGGCGGTAAGTTTGAGGATGCCGAGAGCCCGGAGGAGTGCATGCTGCGGGAGGTGCGGGAGGAGACCGGACTGATTCTGAGGGATTACGCGTTTCGCGGGATTGTCACCTTTGTCTCGAATGAGTGGGAGGCGGAGTATATGCATCTGTTCACCGCAACACTCAGGGGAGCGGAGCAGATTTCGGAGAATTCCGGAGAAGCGGAGCCGGTCGCTGACGGCAAAGATATACTGCGGGACTGTGACGAGGGCGTTCTGGAGTGGGTGCCGAAGGAAAGGGTCTGCAGCCTGAATCTCTGGGAGAGAGACCGGCTGTTTCTGGAACGGCTGAACGGAAGCCGTGATTTTTTCTCGCTCAAGGTGGAGTATGAGGGAGAGCGGCTGATTCAGTGGAAATTCTTTTAGAATCAGCAGAGACATTAGGAGGATATTTTGGATAAGTATGATACATTGAACGAGCAGCAGCGGGCCGCTGTCTTTCAGACAGAAGGACCGCTGTTGATTCTGGCCGGCGCCGGTTCCGGGAAGACGCGTGTCCTGACGCATCGCGCGGCCTATCTGATCGAGGAAAAGGGAGTCGCTCCCTACCATATCATGGCGATCACCTTCACCAACAAGGCGGCGGGAGAGATGCGGGAGCGGATTGACGATCTGGTGGGCTGCGGCTCGGAGAGCATCTGGGTCAGTACCTTCCATTCGCTCTGTGTCCGCATTCTGCGGCGGCACATCGATCTGCTCGGGTATGACAATAATTTTACCATCTACGACGCCGACGATCAGAAGACGGTGATGAAGGAGATCTGTAAGAGGCTGCAGATCGACACGAAGCTGTACAAGGAAAAATCGTTCCTGAGTGCGATCTCCTCCGCCAAGGATGAGCTGATCTCCCCGGAGGAGATGGCGCTGCAGGCGGCGTCCGACCTGAAGCTGAAACGGCGGGCGCAGGTGTATCAGGAGTACCAGCGGACACTGAAAAGCAATAATGCGTTGGATTTTGACGACCTGATCGTGAAGTGTGTGGAGCTTCTGAAAAACAATGCGGAGGTGCTGGAGTATTATCAGGAGCGATTCCGCTATATCATGGTGGATGAGTATCAGGATACGAATACGGCCCAGTTCCATCTGGTCCGTCTGCTGGCGGGAAAATATCAAAACCTCTGCGTGGTGGGCGACGATGACCAGTCTATCTACAAATTCCGCGGGGCGAATATCAGAAATATCCTGCACTTCGAAGAGTATTATCCGGATGCCGGGGTAATTCGTCTGGAGGAAAATTACCGCTCGACGCAAAACATTCTCGATGCGGCAAACGCGGTGATCAAAAACAACCGCGGTCGGAAGGAAAAGGCGCTGTGGACTCGGCAGGGTGACGGAGAGCGGATTGTTTTCCGGGAGCTGGAGAACGCATACGAGGAGGCACAGACGATTGCCAACAGCATCCGCTCCGGTGTGCGGCAGGGATCTTTCCGCTACGGAGATTGTGCGATTCTGTACCGGACCAATGCCCAGTCCCGCATGCTGGAGGAGCGTCTGGTCTGCGAGAATTTTCCGTACCGGATTTTCGGCGGGGTGAAGTTTTTCGCCCGCAGGGAGATCAAGGATATGCTGGCCTATTTAAAGACCATTGATAACGCGAGGGACGATCTGGCGGTGAGGCGGATCATCAATGTCCCGAAGCGGGGCATCGGCGCCACCACGATCAGCCGGGTTCAGGAGTATGCCGATGCGGAGAGCCTCAGCTTCTATGAGGCACTGAAGCGGGCGGATGAGATTCCAACGATCAAAAGTGCGGCCGCGTCGAAGGTGCGCCCCTTTGTCATATTTATTCAGACGATGCGCAGCAAGCTTCCCTATGTGAGTCTGGAAACCCTCATGGATGAGATCATCGAGGGCACCGGATACGAGAAAGAGCTGAAGGCGGAGGATACGGAGGAGGCGGCTGCCCGCATCGAAAACATTGACGAGCTGGTCAGCAAAATTGTCACCTACGAGGAGTCTGCGGAAATGCCGACACTGTCCGGATTTCTGGAGGAGGTAGCGCTGGTTGCGGACATTGATAATCTGGAGGAAGGCAGCGATTATGTGGCGCTCATGACGCTGCACAGCGCCAAAGGGCTGGAGTTTTCCAATGTCTACCTCTCCGGCATGGAGGACGGGCTTTTCCCCGGCTACATGTCGATCACATCCGATGACCCGATGGATATCGAGGAGGAGCGGCGGCTCTGTTATGTGGGGATCACCCGCGCAAAGCAACAGCTGACCCTGACCTGTGCAAGGGCGCGCATGATCCGCGGCGAGACGCAGATCAACAAGGTGTCGCGGTTCGTGAAGGAAATACCGGCGGAGCTGTTGGACGGCGAGGTGCGCAAGGAGCGGCGGAGCCGGGATGATGAGTGGAGCGACGGGGCAAAGACGCCGTGGAGTACCTACGGCAGCATCCGCGGCGGCCGTGACCGTGGTTCATACGCGTCCGGAACCCTGTCGGGAACGGCGGTGAACGGAAACACCGCGTCATCCTCCTACGGAAAGCGGAATCCGTACCGTGATTCTGTCTCCCACCAGTTCGGAAGTGCAGGAAAACTTTCTTTACTGGATTATAATGAAGGAGATCGCGTCAAACATGCGAAATTCGGCGAGGGCACCGTGACGAAAATCACGTCCGGCGGACGGGATTTTGAGGTGTCGGTCGATTTTGACAAATATGGTGCAAAAAAAATGTTCGCTTCGTTTGCAAAACTGCAGAAACTATGATAGAATGTGCAAAAGCGTGCCGGTCAGGCAGAAAATGTGTGTTAAAGATCTTTGGACGATTGAAAGGAGAGCGCTATGAGTAAGGTAGAAGATTTAATCAGTGCCGTAAAGATTTCTGATTTACTGGAGAAGAAAGATAAGAGAAACAAGGTTATCTGGATTCTTGCCATCATCGGTGTGATCGCGGCGGTTGTGATTGCCGTGCATCTGATCTACAATTTCTTTGCTCCGGATTATATGGACGATTTTGAGGATGACTTTGACGATGAGTTCGAGGATGATTTCTTTGATGACGACGAGGATGAGTACGACGAGTAGACTTTAAGCCGTGACGGAGAGATCCGGGACGATGTATGACGGAAAAGCAGCCCTTGCATTGCGGAATGCGGAGGGCTGTTTCCATTTTGGCGAGAAAAAGGAAGAGAAGATGAAAAAAGGCCAGACATATGAAGGAAGGGTAGAGCGGTTAAAGTTCCCCAATAAGGGACTGATCTCCATGGCGTATCCTGTCACGGAGGAGGAAGACGGGGGTTGGCTCTGCCGGGAGGATGAGGCGGGAGAGTCGTGCGACATGACGGTCAAAAATACGCTTCCCGGCCAGAGAGTCCGTTTTGCCGTCCGCAAAAAACGAAAAGGGAAAGCGGAAGGTCAGCTTCTGGAGGTGGCGGAGCGCTCGCCGCTTGAGATGGAGGAATCCGCCTGCCCGCATTTCGGCCTCTGCGGCGGCTGCAATTATCAGACCCTGCCCTATGCGGAACAACTGCGCTTAAAGTCCGACCAGGTGCTGGACCTGATGCGCGGGGTCGTCCCGGATGCCGACGCCGTGTTTGAGGGGATCAAGGGCAGTCCGCGGCAGTTCGGATACCGCAATAAGATGGAGTTTACCTTCGGCGACGCGTACAAGGATGGCCCTCTGTCGCTGGGAATGCACAAGCGCGGCGGGTTTTATGATATCGTGACGGTGGATCACTGTCAGATCGTGGATGAGGATTACCGGAAAATACTCTCCGCCACGGCGGAGTATTTTCAGGAGAGGCAGACGCCGTTCTATCACCGGATGCGCCACGAGGGGTATCTGCGCCATCTTCTGGTGCGGAAGGCGGTTCGCACGGGGGAGATTTTGGTGGATCTGATCACGACGACGCAGGTTTCGTATGCGGGCGAGCGCGAACTGCTGGAGGGCTGGAAGCAGGAGCTGCTGTCTCTGCGTCTGGAGGGTTCTGTTGCGGGGATTCTTCACACGAAAAACGACAGCCCGGCAGATGCAGTAAAAAATGAGGGCACGGAAATGCTGTACGGACAGGATTATTTCTATGAGAAACTTCTCGGGCTGAAATTCCGCATCACTCCGTTTTCCTTTTTCCAGACAAACTCTCTGGGGGCGGAGATTCTCTATGAGACGGCGAGGGATTTCATCCGCGAGTCTCTGGATGCGGATGGCCGGAGCCTTGCGGGGAAGACGGTCTTTGATCTCTACAGCGGCACCGGAACCATCGCGCAGATGCTTTCTCCCGTTGCGGGGAAAGTCGTCGGCGTGGAGATTGTGGAGGAGGCCGTGGAGGCTGCGCGGCAAAATGCCGCAGAGAACGGGATTTCCAACTGCGAATTCATCGCGGGGGATGTCCTGAAAGTATTGGATGAGATCGAGGAGAAGCCGGATTTCATCGTGCTGGATCCGCCGCGTGACGGCGTGCATCCGAAGGCACTGGAAAAGATCATCGGGTACGGCGTGGAGAAGATGATCTACATCTCCTGCAAGCCGACCAGCCTGCAGCGGGATCTTGCGGTGCTGCAGGGGCATGGGTACCGGGTGGAGCGGATGTGCTGCATTGACTTATTCCCCGGCACCTGTCATTGTGAAACATGTGTTCTCTTAACGAAATCAAGCAGAGCGTAGATTGAGTTTAGAGACACAGTTTGCAAAGCAGACGGTTGTTCAACTTTCCAAGGAAGAAATCAAC
>JAJQBV010000032.1 GCA_021203115.1 Clostridiales bacterium
GCACCTGGACCGTCCGCTTGTCTCCTATGCCATTGAGGTCTCCCTGCAGGACGCCGGGACATTAAAGTGCAAGCGGGTGAGTGACGCCGGATACGACTACTATTCCGTTCCGACCGGCTGTGTCATCACGATCAATAAGACCGCCTATGACCTGCGCTATCCGAATTTTAAGACCAAGCGTTTTGCACGGAGCGCCGAGATCGGAGAGCTGACAAGCGAACAGGTTGTCGTTGATCCCTCGGAGCGGGGGCTGAACGGTTCTCCCACAAGAGTACTGAAGACCTATACACCCCATCATGAGAAGAACGGCATGAAGATCGAAAATCTTGACGGCAAAGCCGCAGCGGAAAAACTGACCGGACTGTTGTCTGATGCCGGGCTGCTGTAGAACAGGAGGTGTGATTCAATGGAAAACAAAAATATCTGGGTTTATATAGAGACAGAAAACGGAATCGCCAAAAATGTCGGCTACGAGCTGCTTGCCCCCGGCCGGATGATGGCGGATAAGCTGAGTTCTCAACTGGTCGCCGTGATCCTCGGCAAAAATGTGGATGCGGTTGCAAAGGACGCGATTGCATACGGTGCGGATCAGGCGATCATGGTAGAAGGCGACGAATATGATGTCTACAACACGGACGTTCAGTCTTACGCAGTAGAAACACTGATCCGGAAATACACTCCGTTCATCGTTCTTTACGGCGCAACCAACAACGGACGCGACGTGGCTCCGCGTGTGGCGTGCGCCGCACACACCGGACTCACCGCAGACTGCACCGGACTGGACATCGACGAGAACGGCCTGCTTGCCTCCACGCGCCCCGCGTTCGGCGGCAACCTGATGGCCACCATTTCCTGCCCGGATCACCGGCCGCAGATGTCCACGGTTCGCCCCGGCGTTTTCAAAAAACCGGAGGCAGACAGCAGCCGTACCGGAGAGATCATCCGCGAGGATATCCATATTGACCCGGCTGCAATCCGTGTTCACCTGTTGGAGCGGGTCAAAGAAGTAGCGGAAGCCGTACATTTTGAGGAGGCAGAGATCATTGTCTCCGGCGGAAGAGGACTCGGAAACCCCGACAACTTCGCGCTGATCCGCGATCTGGCGGATGCCATGGGCGGTGTGGTTGGCGCTTCCCGCGCTGCGGTGGACGCCGGCTGGATCCCGCACGCACATCAGGTGGGACAGACCGGAAAGACCGTTGCCCCGAAGATTTACGTTGCCGTAGGCATTTCCGGTGCTATCCAGCATCTGGCCGGTATGAGCGGATCGGATACGATCGTCGCGATCAACCGGGATCCGGAGGCTCCCATCTTCTCCGTTGCCGACTACGGCATTGTGGGAGATTTGTTTGAGGTCGTGCCCGCGCTGGTATCCGCGATCAAGGCAAAAAAGGGGTAGATAAAATTCTTCAAACTTGCTATTGACGGGATATAGGAAATCCATTATACTTTGACTATCAAAGTATTTTGTGTTTGCCCGGGATGTACTGATATCAGCGGTGCTTCCGGAGCAAATCAAAAAATATATCATAATGAGGAGATACATCATGTTAGAAAAAATGAAAGAAATGATTGCGGATCAGTTGTCCATCGAGGAGGACAAAATTACTCCCGAGGCTCGTTTTAAAGAGGATCTGGATGCGGATTCCCTTGACCTGTTCGAGCTGGTCATGGCTCTTGAGGAGGAGTATGATATCGAGATCCCTACCGATGAGCTGGAGACCCTCACAACGGTTGGTTCCATCATCGATTACTTAAAGGCACGCGGCGTAGAGGAATAAGATCCGGAATATTATGAAGAAAACAGCATTTGTTTTTCCCGGCCAGGGTTCACAGTATATCGGCATGGGAAAGGATTTTTATGAGAATTTTTCCTGCTCAAAAGCAGTGATCGACCTCGCCGCGAACGTAAGCGGTATGGATATCAAATCCCTTCTTTTTGAGGAAAATGATCAGATCAATATCACAAAATACACGCAGATCGCGATGCTCTCTGACGAGCTTGCGATCCTGCGTGCTGTTGAGGAGAGAGGATTTCACTCGGACATCAACGCCGGTTTAAGCCTCGGCGAGTATGCTGCGCTGGTTGCCTCCGGAGTCATGACTGAGGAGGACGCGTTCCGTGTCATTGTCAAGCGCGGAGCGTATATGCAGGAGGCTGTTCCCACCGGCGGCGCGATGACTGCCGTCATGGGACTGGACAATGCCGTGATCGAGCGCATCTGCGCTGAGACGGAGGGCATTGTATCGGTGGCCAACTACAACTGTCCGGGACAGACGGTCATCACCGGCGAGGAGGATGCAGTTAACCGGGCTGCCGCATCCCTGAAGGAAGCGGGCGCAAGACGCTGTATGCCGCTGAATGTCAGCGGACCTTTCCACTCCGAGATGCTGAAGGAGGCCGGAGAGAAGCTGGCCGCAGAGCTGGAAAATATCGAGATTCATGATATCGCCACGCCATATATCACCAATGTTACCGCGGATTATGTCACGGACAAGACACAGGTAAAGGATCTGTTAAAACGGCAGATTTCTTCCTCCGTGCGGTGGCAGCAGAGCGTTGAACGCATGATCGCGGATGGTGTGGAGATTTTCATCGAGATCGGACCGAAGAAATCACTGACAGGCTTTTTGAAGAAGATTGACAAATCTCTTCCCACCTACCATGTGGACACGGTCGCTGATCTTGATGCTTTGTGCAATGAGCTTGCGGCGGATGCGTAAGGTCCGGCCGCAAAACGCGGAATGACGCGACAAAAGCAGGAGGTATCATGGGAAATTTATTAGAAAATAAGATTGCGCTTGTAACCGGTGCCAGTACAGGCATCGGAAGAAAGATTGCCATCACCCTCGCAGGAGAGGGCGCCTATGTTGTTGTCAACTATATCGGGCCGAAGGAAGCGGCGGATGAGGTAATCGCAACGATTGAGGCGGAAGGCGGTCATGCAGAGGCTTACGAGTGCTGGGTAAACGATTTCACGGCAGTCGGCGAGATGATTCAGGCTCTTGTGAAAAAGCTCGGTCGGATTGACATTCTTGTCAACAATGCCGGCATCACCAGAGACGATTTGCTGATGAAGATGACAGAGCAGGCATTTGACGCGGTGATTGACACCAACTTAAAAGGCAGCTTTAACACCATGCGCCATATTGCGCGGCCCATGTTAAAGCAGAAGGGCGGCTCCATCATCAATATTTCATCGGTTTCCGGAATCATCGGGAATCCGGGTCAGATGAATTACTGCGCTTCCAAGGCAGGAATCATCGGCATGACAAAGTCCATGGCCCGCGAGCTTGCCAGCCGGAACATCCGTGTCAATGCGGTGGCGCCCGGATTCGTCGACACCGATATGACAAAAGCGATGACGGACACGGCAAAGGAAGCCGGTGTGGCACAGATTCCGCTGGGACGGATGGGACAGCCGCAGGATATCGCGAACGCGGTGGCGTTCCTTGCATCCGATAAGGCATCCTACATAACAGGCCATGTGCTCTGCGTAGACGGCGGAATGGCCATGTGACGAAAAAAGTCTCGACCTATGGTCAGGAAGACGGGCATGCTCGCATGCTCGGATTTCTGACAATTGGGAGAGCAAAACGACATGAGCAAGTAGCGCGATTAGCGCGGATTGCGAATGTAGTTTGCGATTGCGAGAGCGCATCGCGCGGAGCAATCGACTTTTTTAATATAGTTATAGTTAAAAATTACAATCAAAACCAGGAGGAATATATGAGACGTGTTGTTGTGACCGGCATGGGTGCAATCACCCCCATCGGTCTGAATGCAGACGAATACTGGAACGGTTTAAAGGAGGGAAAGCTCGGTTTTAACGAGATAACTGCCTTTGACACAACAGATTATAAGGTGAAGGTTGCCGCAGAGGTAAAAGGCTTTTCCGCAACTGATTACATGGATCGCAAAGCAGCGAAGCGTATGGAGGCATTTGCACAGTACGCTGTCGTTGCGACTCAGGAAGCGTTTGCACAGTCCGGTATCGATATGGAAAAAGAAGACCCTTATCGTGTGGGATGTTGTGTCGGTTCCGGCGTGGGTTCCCTCCAGTCGATTGAGCGCGAGTACAAGAAGCTGCTGGACAAAGGACCTTCCAGAGTCAATCTGCTGCTGGTGCCCCAGATGATCACAAATATGGCGGCCGGAAACATCACGATTCAGTTCGGCATCAAGGGAAAGAGCATCAACATCGCAACCGCCTGTGCGACCGGAACACATAATATCGGCGAGGCGTTCCGCAGCATTCAGAACGGAGATTGTGATGTGATGGTGGCCGGCGGGACAGAGGACGCGATCACACCGATCAGCGTGGCGGGCTTCACCTCCCTGACCGCTTTATCCACATCAAACAATCCGAACCGCTGCTCCATTCCCTTTGATAAGGACCGTGACGGTTTTGTCATCGGTGCGGGCGCGGGGATTGTGATTCTGGAAGAGCTGGAGCATGCGAAGACGCGCGGGGCGAAGATTCTCGCGGAGGTTGTCGGTTACGGCGCGACCAGCGACGCTTACCACATCACTTCCCCGGCGGAGGACGGCGCAGGCGCGACGCACGCAATGCTTTTTGCTATGCAGGATGCCGGAGTAAAGCCGGAGCAGGTCTCCTATATCAACGCACACGGCACAAGCACGCACCACAATGATCTGTTCGAGACACGGGCGATCAAGACCGCGTTCGGTGACCATGCATATAACCTGAAGATCAATTCGACAAAGTCCATGATCGGACATTTGCTCGGCGGCGCGGGCGCTGTGGAGTTTGTCGCCATGGTGCTTCAGATGCAGCACGGCTATATCCACCAGACTGTCGGGCTGGAGCAACCGGACGAAGAGCTGGATCTGGATTATGTACAGGGACACGGAGTGGAAATGGATTTTGAATATGCCATGTCCAACTCTCTGGCATTCGGCGGACACAACGCCAGCATCCTGATTAAAAAATACAGCGACTGAAAATTCATTACACGAGGGAATTGATATGTCAGTATTAACAACCAAAGAAATTATGGAGATTATTCCGCACCGCCAGCCGATGCTTCTGATCGACACGATCGAGGAGCTGGAGCCGGGCGTCCGTGCAGTCGGGAAAAAATGTGTATCCTACAATGAGCCTTACTTTGCCGGTCACTTCCCGGCGGAGCCGGTGATGCCGGGTGCCCTGATTGTGGAAGCACTCGCGCAGGTCGGCGCTGTGGCGATTCTCGGATGTGAGGAGTTTAAAGGAAAGACCGCCTATTTTGGCGCCATTAACTCCGCAAAGTTCAAGAAAAAGGTTCTCCCGGGCGATGTCCTGATCCTTGAGACCGAGATAATCAAGCAGAAGGGACCCATCGGGATTGCCAAGGCAAAGGCTACGGTAGACGGAAAGGTTGCGGTTGTTGCAGAGCTTACCTTTGCGATCGGATAATGCGAAATATTTTTACAGGGGCATTGCGAGCGGCAATGCCCTTATTTTTTGCTTGTTTATCTGCTGAAAACAGAGTATGATGAAAAAGGATCGTGGTGTGAGGAGAGGATCATGGAGTCATACGATTACAAAACGATAAAACCGGTCGCATGCTTAAACGGCTTTCTGTTAAAAATGATTGCGGTATCAAGCATGCTGATCGACCACATCGGAGCTGTCCTGTCTCCGTATCAGATGGGGTTCCGCTATATCGGCCGCATCGCCTTTCCGATCTATGTCTTTCTGATTGTGGAGGGTTTTTACCACACGCACGATATCCGCAAATATGAGCTGAGGCTCCTTCTTTTTGCCGCGATTTCGGAAATTCCGTTTGATCTGGCGTTTAACGGAAGCGTTTTGGAATTCACATCACAGAATGTATTTTTTACGCTTTTTCTCGGACTGTTGATGCTGGATCTCATCCGGCGGGCAGAGCAGAGCATACAGAGTACGGGAATGCGCATCGTTCTTGAGATCGTGATTCTGTTCGCCTTCATTATGATTGCGAATTTTCTACAGACGGACTACAGCGGCGGCGGCGTTCTCCTGATATTCTGGTTTTACTGCTTCCGCAACAGACCGGTTTTCAAGTATGTCGGCCTCGCCCTCATTGCATGTGTTTTCTTCGGGCTCATTGAATGCTGGTGCCTGATTGCGGTGATTCCGATGCTGCTGTATAACGGAGAGCGCGGATTTCGCAGAACAGGCGGCCTGTACAGCGGCCGGTCGCGGGGGGCGGCCGCCACTCTGGTCAAATATCTATTTTACCTGTTTTATCCTGTGCATTTGCTGATTCTGCATGGCATTGATGTTTTACAATAACGCATGAAATCGGAGGAATATTTTGAATTTCTGGGGACATCTGCGAACGATCAATCATCATAAATGGCTTGTCATGAAAGCATGCTTCCGCGTGGGACTGTACAGGCAGGGACTTTTGCATGACCTTTCCAAATATTCTCCCGCGGAGTTCTGGGTCGGCGTGAAATACTACCGGGGAAATATGAGCCCGAATAATATCGAGCGCAAAGAAAAGGGATACACCTCTGCCTGGCTGCATCACAAAGGCCGGAACAAGCATCACCTTGAATACTGGATTGATTACGGGTCAAAGGACAGCGAATTCCCGCTGGAGGGGATGCGCATGCCTGACAAATATGTGGTGGAGATGTTCATTGACCGCATGTCTGCCTCAAAGAATTACCAGAAAGAGGCCTACACAGACCGGAGTGCTCTGGATTACTACATGAAGGGGAAGGCGCGTCATGTGCTTCACCCGGAGGTGAAGGAGCTGTTAGAGCGGCTGCTTACCATGCTGGCGGAGGAGGGTGAGGCTGCCACCTTCGCCTACATCCGGCGCGAGGTTCTCGGGAAAAAGAAATAATTGACCGGTATCATACCGGATGATAAAATAAAAAAGGTTTTTCCCTCCGGCTTCGGAGGATGAAGGGAGGATATTATGATAGACGGAAAAAAAGTATTGTTCAGCGGCATGCAGGCGACAGGGAACCTGACTCTCGGCAATTATCTCGGAGCCCTGAAAAACTGGCTGACCCTGAGTGATAAATATGAATGCTTTTACAGCGTGGTAGACATGCACTCCATCACTATCCGGCAGGATCCTGCCGAGCTGCGCAAGCGCGCACGCGCACTGCTGACTCTGTACATTGCGGCGGGTCTGGATCCGAAGAAAAACTGTATCTACTATCAGTCCCATGTATCCGGCCATGCGGAGCTGGCATGGGTTCTGAACTGCTATACTTATATGGGCGAGCTCAACCGCATGACACAGTTTAAGGACAAAGCCGCAAAGCACGCGGATAACATCAACGCCGGCCTCTTTACCTATCCTGTGCTGATGGCCGCCGATATCCTTCTCTACCAGACGGATCTGGTTCCGGTGGGAATCGACCAGATGCAGCATCTGGAGCTGACCCGGGATATCGCACAGCGCTTCAACGCGATCTACGGGGATGTCTTCGTTGTGCCGGACGCCTATGTCGGAAAGGTCGGGGCGAAGATCAACAGCCTGCAGAATCCGGAGAAAAAAATGTCCAAATCGGATGAGAATGTCAACGCGAGCATTTACCTTATGGATGATCCGGACACCGTGATGCGGAAGTTCAAGCGGGCGGTAACCGATTCGGAAGCGTGCATTGCATACCGCGATGAGCAGCCCGGCATTAAAAATCTCTTAAATATTTACTGCGCGTGTACCGGTAAAACACCGGATGAAGCGGTAGCGGAGTTCTCCGGGAGAGGATACGGCGAGTTGAAAACCGGCGTCGGGGAAGCGGTCGTAGCGGTCTTAAAGCCGCTTCAGGCGGAGGTAAAACGGCTTTCCGCCGACAAGGCATATATTGATGACATCATTAAAGAAAACGCGCAGAAAGCCAACTATTACGCCTCAAAGACACTGCGCAAGGTACACAAAAAAATCGGCTTTCCGGAGAGGATAAGATAATGGAGACAGGAATGGACAGGATGGCTCTCGGCGCAGATCTCGGATGGGTCAGTCAGTTAGAGCAGATGGGCTATACATGGGTGGACGATGACGGCAGGGCAATCGACCCGATTCAGGCATGCCGCGATATGGGCGCCAATGCGGTGCGTTTCCGTATTTTCGTAAATCCCCCGAAGGAGGCTTTCTGGCAAAAGAGGGAAGAGGAGCGCTGCATGCTCGGCTTTTGCGATACGCAGAGTGTGATTGATGCAGCCCGCCGCGTCCGTGATCTGGGGATGGATGTGATGCTGGGATTTCACTACAGCGATCATTTCGCGGATCCGGAGATTCAGGATATCCCGGAAGAGTGGAAGAATGACGATGATGAAGCGCTCACCGCGCGCATCTATACTCATACCCGCGAGTCGCTCCTGCGCTTTCGGGAGGCCGGCATTGAGCCGAAGTGGATACAGGTCGGCAATGAGATCAACAACGGCATAATGTGGCCAAAGGGCAGCCTGAAAGAGGCTCCCGCACAACTGGTGCGTTTCCTGAATGCCGGGTATGACGCGGTGAAAGACGTATTCCCGGAGTGTCAGGTAATCACCCACATGGCCGGTGTGAACAGTGAAGAGTGGTGTGTTCCCTTTCTGGACAATTTCTTTGCAAACAACGGAAAGACCGACCTGATCGGCTTTTCCTATTATCCGTACTGGATGCAGTTTGCCAGCGATGCAACGGCGCTTCAGGGCTGGCTTACCATGTATGAACAGCGATACGGAAAACCGGTGATGATCGTGGAAGTCGGCGCGGAGGATGCCGACGAGGATGGTTCCCGTGAGACGATCCGGCACTGCATCGATGCGGTGCGCGCGCTCCCCAAAGGCCGCGGACTCGGCGTTTTTTACTGGGAGCCGGAAGTAAGCCGGGAGATCCTGCCGGATCATTATCCGCTCGGCGCTGCCCGTCTTCTGAGTGATCATACGCTTCAGTTTACAAAAGCCATGACCGTTTACCGCGAATATAACCCGGCCTGAGCTGCCGGGATCTCCTGTCACTTCGCGGCCTCATATAAAAGTGGGAAAGGCACAACGGCGGTATTTCACACATAAAATGAAAAGAAAGGACTGATTTACCGGGGTACTTTCTTTGCAGAAATCTTTTTTACCGCCTTTAAGCACCACGGAGGAAAAATATTATCTGGAGCAGTTGAGCAGAGGAGATATTCAGGCGAGAGACGTTTTGATCGAGCGAAACATGCGTCTGGTCGCTTATATTGCCAAAAAATATCTGGGTACGGAAGAAAACATGGAAGACCTGATTTCCATCGGCACAATCGGTCTGATCAAGGCCGTGTCTACCTTCCGCCCGGACAGGGCCAAACGGCTCGGTACCTACGCCGCCCGCTGCATCGAGAACGAGCTGCTCATGTACTTCCGATACAAGAAAAAAAGCAGCCGGGAGGTTTCGCTCAACGAGCCCATCGGCACGGATCGGGAGGGAAACCAGATTACGCTCGCGGAGGTGGTCGAAAGTCCGGAGGCCGAGCTCTGGGAGCGTGTTCTTTTAAAGAAAAACATCGGGCAGCTCTACGCCCTGCTTCCGCATGTTTTGAACCGGAGGGAGCAGTATATCATCTGTAAACGGTACGGTCTTTACAATATGAAGCCCGGAACACAGCGGGAGATCGCCGCTGCCCTCGGCATATCGAGATTCTACGTGTCCCGCATCGAAAAAAAAGCTTTATGTAAATTAAAGCGTGCATTTTCCCAACAGTCGTGATATAATCTTTACACTTTTATCGTATCTGATTTGTACAAAAGTAAATTATGTACAGTGTCATAACAACCGCCATTCACTATGGTCTGGATGCTATTCCGGTGCAGGTCGAGGCTGATATCAGCGAGGGCCTCCCCTGCTTCGAGATGGTCGGTTTCCTCTCTTCTGAGGTCAGGGAAGCGAGAGAGCGGGTGCGCACCGCACTGAAAAATTCCGCCCACCCGATTCCTCCGAAACGCGTCACGATCAATCTTACTCCTGCAAATATACGAAAATCCGGGACCGGATGTGACCTTCCTGTCGCAGCGGCGATTCTTGCTGCGCAGGGGGTTCTGGACGAGAAACTGCTGTCCCGGTATATTTTGATCGGGGAGGTCAGTTTAAACGGCGCGATTCTTCCGGTCGGCGGCGTGCTCTCGGCAGCGATTCTTGCAAAGAAGGAATCCTATGAGGGAATCATCGTTCCGGAGCAGAACGCCCGCGAGGCATCCATCATTTCCGGCATCCGGGTCGTCCCTGTCTCGGATCTTCCCTCCTTTATCACACGCTGTGAGACTGAGCTTTCCGGAGAGACTGCATATCAGCAGCCGGTGACCGATATCTGGGAAACCTCGTATCCGGTCGATTTCAGTGAGGTCTGCGGTCAGAAGACGCTTCGCCGTGCCTGTGAGATCGCCGTCAGCGGCATGCACAATCTCCTGATGATCGGGCCTCCGGGCTCGGGAAAGAGTATGGTCGCAAAGCGCATTCCCACCATTCTTCCGGATCTTTCCAGAGAGGAAAAGCTGGAGCTCTCCCAGATCTACAGTATCTGCAGTCTTTTGGATGAAAAGCGGATTGTCAGAAATGAACGGCCGTTTCGCAGTCCGCATCACACATCGACACCGCAGGCAATCGCCGGAGGTGGAAAATACCCTCGTCCCGGTGAGATCAGTCTGGCTCATCACGGTGTTTTGTTTCTCGATGAGCTTCCGGAATTCCCTACGCGGACACTGGAGGTTCTGCGTGAGCCGCTGGAGGACCGGCAGATTCACATCTCACGTCTTGACGCCTCGATTACGTATCCGGCCGATTTCATCCTTGCGGCATCCATGAATCCCTGTCCCTGCGGGTATTATCCGGACCGGAACCGCTGCAGCTGTTCGCCCTCCGCAATCCAGAACTACATGAACCGGGTGTCACAGGCGCTCCTTGACCGGATTGACCTGAGCGTGGAGTCGCAGGAAATTACTTACGCACAGATGCAGGATAAAACCCGGTCTGAGTCGTCCGCGTCAATCCGGAAGCGGGTGGAACGGGTCCACGAGATTCAACGGGAACGATATAAAGAGAAACCATACCGCTTTAACAGTCAGATTCCTAATGCAGATATGGATTTGTACTGCGCGCTGGATGAAGAATGCAAACAATGGATACCGGAAAAATATGAGGAGTATCAGCTGAGTGCGCGCACTTATCATAAAATTTTAAAAATCGCGCGTACACTGGCGGACATGGAGGAATCCGGACAGATTCGCCGGGAGCATCTGGAAGAAGCTTTCTTTTACCGCAGTCCCAACAAGAAGTATTGGAGGTGACGGCGATGGAATACGAATAGTGGCTCGCAACGTTGTATAAAATCGGGTACAATCGGCGCAGGCAGGCATGTGAACTGGCCGAAGGCACAAAAACACTTTATCATTATTCCGCAAAAAAGCTTGCAGACCTGCATTTTGATATGCTCCCCATATGGTAGACATTGAAAATATTCAAAATCTACTATATG